>JALLOM010000146.1 GCA_027717865.1 Acidobacteria bacterium AH-259-O06
GATGTGCAGGTGTTGAGCGATCTCATCATTGGTGAGTCCCTGGGCGGCCAGGAGAATCATTTGGGCGCGTTGAACCTGAAAATATGGCAACGTATATTTGTTGACTCTTCTCCGAAGTTCTCTGGCCTCGGACTCCGTCAGTCGGATCCGATAGGGGCTTTCTCTGGGCATACTGGACTCCTCTCTTGTGTCCAGTATACCCCAACAACAGCACCAGAGGCCACTTATACTACGTAGTAATAATTATGTCACCATGTACTTAGCTTAAGCGGGCTCAGGGGTCTCGCACCTCCGACAGTTCCCAGTTGGGCTCCCCCATTGCTCGACCCCCGGCCTATAATATGGTTAGATAGTGCAAAGGCAACGGAGGATAGTCATGCGATTCGGACATTTTGGGGGCTTTGCCTCAGTCCTGTGGAACGCAATGGTTGCCTTCGTTCTGATGCTTTCCCTGGGATGTACAGGTACCCAGAATCGGACTCGTCCGGATCATGTCGTTCTGATTTCGATCGACGGTTTTCGACCGGACTTCTATCTAGACACTACCTGGCCTGCCCCGATGATCCAGCAGATGGCGCGCGAAGGGGCTCACGCCGAGGCAGTCCGGGGAATTTTTCCTTCATCTACTTTCCCTTCTCACACCACGATTGTCACCGGTGCACTCCCCAGCCATCATGGGGTCTATTACAACAGGCCTTTTGAACCGGAAGGAAAAACCGGACGCTGGTACTGGCGAGGATCGTTGATCCGAGTACCAACCCTCTGGAATGCTCTGCGACAGGCAGGTCGTGAAAGCGCCAGTATCTTGTGGCCCGTTACTGTCGGCGCACCCATCGATCGGAATATTCCGCAAGTTTGGTCTCCCGAACCGGATGTGGATCCTGTAACAGCGATCCGATCAGCCACCGTTCCTCCTGAACTCTTCGTGGAGATCGAGCGAGAGGCGACTGGGAAACTGACTGCTTCCGACTTTACAAATCGTCTTACTCGAGACGATCGAGCTGGGACTATTGCCGCCTACCTGTTGGAAGAATATCGTCCTGCACTGTTGGCCGTTCACCTACGTGCGACTGACTATTTCCAGCACCAATCGGGACGTAAGGCGCCGATTGTCCGGGATGCACTTGCTGTGGCGGACCGGGTTGTGAGACAGATTATCGAGGCAACGAAACGTGCCGGCATCCGCAGGCGAACTGCTTTTATCGTGACGGGAGATCACGGTTTCGTCGACATTCATACTCGGGTAGCGCCCAATGTCTGGCTCGTCGAGGGTAGACTTATGGAAGCGCGAGACGACCTGGGGGATTGGCGCGCCACTTTTCACGCAGGCGGTGGCGCAGCATTTCTTCACCTGCGCAATCCTGAAGATACCAAAGCGGTCTTGGAGGTTCGGAGTTTATTGGCCCGTTTACCTAGCCACGTGCAGCGTCTGTTCCGGATAATTGAACGTGAGGAACTAGAGCGCATCGGTGCCGATCCCGCAGTTCCCCTGGCTTTGTCAGCAGTTCCGGGCATAAGTTTCACTTCCTCGCCGAGGACACCCGTTACAAGACCGACAAAAGGAGGAACCCACGGACATTTCCCTGACTTCCCTGACGTCTACACCGGGTTTATTGGTTGGGGAGCTGGCTTTCGGTCCGGCGCAGTCGTACCCATCATCGGACTGGAAGACATCGCCCCGCTGATTGCCGAGCTCCTCGGCATTGCCTTCGAAGCGCCTGATGGGGTAACCCCCGGTGGACTTTTGGAGGTTCAAGATTGAACGGAACCAGACATAAAATAGAAACCGTCCTCAAGCACACGGATCGCGGTAGATGGAGTTGGCACTGGTAACCACCACCCAATCTCCGAAATGCAACTCCCCTTTACCACCTCTCTTAACCGCTCCACCTGGTCAGCGATGTCAGCGATGGCTCCTAGAGTGCCATCCAAACATGTCATTCTGGGATCTACACCGTTATTCTCCCGTAGCGGTGAGGCGGTTTAGTTCTTCAAACCAGTTGAGGACGACGTTGATTTGGGTTGGGGACCTTTCCTCTTCGTTGCTCTTGACCATCACGAACCGCTGCCCGTCGGGCGCGACATCGTAACTCGATGTCCGCGAAATATCAGCATAGCTGTAAGATCCCTCGAACAAAAGCTTGGGCCTTTGTGCCTTGAATATCGGTTCCGTCTGAATGGAGACAACCATCATTTTGTCTCCGTTCCGATAAAATAGCTCCTTCCCGCTGCGCGCCCACACGGGCTCGCTGCCCCCATCAGTGGATATCGGCACAATCCCGCCTTCACCGGGATAGGGTTTGACATAAATCTCGTCTTGGCCGGACCGGTCAGAAGTGAAGGCTATCCAGCGGCCATCAGGTGAGAACATTGGATGGCGTTCGTTAAACTCGGTCGTAAGGAACGAGTGTGGTTTCCGCTCACCGTCGATCGGGAGTATCCAAATGTCACTCTGCGAAGGGGAACCTTCTGAGTAAGCAAGTGCACCGTCTGGGGACCATGATGTGGGGATCTGCCCGTCTTCGCCAGTTGTTAGTTGTTCGGCCTCACCACTACCGTCTGCAGGCATCCAGTAGATGTTCCATGGTCCGGTCCTATCAGAACGGAATGTGAGTCGCTTGCCGTCTGGCGTCCAGAGGGGCCGCGCATTTTGTGCCTCAAAAGTAAACGGGGTTAATATTCCGCGGGTAATTTCATAGATCCATATGTTACGGCGTACACCATCGAGGAGTGTAACAGCCAGGCGCTTACCATCGGGTGAGATGCGAGGGCCCGAAAAATCTCGTTTCTCTTGGGTCAACAAATGTTCCGTCCCCTTCCGATCCACCCAGACTAGGCTGGAATCAAGCGTTTTTGTCGCCGGCAGATAAGCAAGCATTCCGTCTCTGGAGAAGGCGAAGTAGGGAACTCCGCTTCCACGCACGGCGACGCCCCCCAAAACGGGGACAGGATCTTCAGTCACTTCGAGCTTTGTGAGGTCGAAGGGAACCGCCATTAGTGTCCCGGAGCGTACGTAGATCAGGTGTCCCGTGGGAGAGTAGCGAGGATAGGTTCCACCCTCCCACACCGTCCTCCACTGACCCGTCTCTAAGGACAGAACTCCGATCCGAGCCTCATCGTAAGTGCCACCTGTCCAGATGGTGAAAAGCACGGCTTTGCCGCCGGGTAGAATCTCGGGCCAGCGATGCTCGATTTCGCTCTCAGAGTAGCGCAAAGAGCCCTCGACCAAGGGTATGGAGTCCGGCACGGTCACGATTTGTGGTGTCCCCCCAGAGGCCGAGATGCGTGAGAGACCCGAAGCACCCGTTGAAGCAAATAAGATGCTGTCATCGGGACCCCAGGTGGCGCCGAAGCTAGCCGATTGAGCGTCGCAGATCGGCAGAGGTGCCCCGCCCGCCACTGACACTTTCTGGAGCCTGCCAGCAGCAAAGAATCCCACCCACTGACCGTCGGGGGAAAAGAACGGGGTATTGGCACCCTCGGTGCCAGGGATCGGGATGGCCTCAAACTGATCCAGCGCTCGGAGGTAAAGCTGAGTGCGACCACCGCCCTGAGCCGCATACACCAAGCGTGTACCGTCCGGAGAGAGGACGATGGGAGAGGAAGATCCCTTTACCTCCAGGTGTTGATTTGGCGGAAGGCTGACGACCACGCGAGTGAGGGCCCGCGGCGCCGGTGGGGAGGGACGCGTCAGGCTCCAGATACTTACGCCCACTATAACGGCTATCATTAGGGCAATACCGGACGGAATAGCTAGCTTCAGTCGTGCAGGCTGAGCTGCAGTGGCCACCTCATTCGGCGATACGGTTGTAGGCTGCTTAAGGGCCTCGTCGATCGCAATCCGGGCGTCGCCAATATGCTGAAGACGGTGATGGAGATCCTTCTGGAAACACCGACGCAGGCAAAACTGGATCATGCCAGGCGTTGATTCCGGTAGTTCCTTCCAATCCGGTTCATCCTTGAGAATCGCAGCCAGAATTTCCGTCACCGTCTCCCCACCAAACACCTGACGGCCCACGAGGCACTCATAAACAACACAGCCAAAGGCCCAGATGTCCGTCCGTTTGTCTACGGGTTGCCCTTTGGCTTGCTCGGGAGACATGTAAGCAGCCGTTCCCAGAATGATCCCGGTGCGAGTCGCTAACTGGCTTAACGTGGGCGAGTCGCTAATGTCTTCTGGTGTGACTTCATCCTCCAATGCCTTCGCCAATCCGAAGTCCAGCACCTTTACTGTCCCTTCAGGAGTGATTTTCACATTGGCAGGCTTCAGATCACGATGGATGATACCTTTCTCGTGAGCGGCTTCCAGTGCTTCGGCGATTTGAAGGGCAATCTTCGAGGCTGCTTCTAAGGGAATGGCACTTCGTCGAATCCGTTCCCCCAGCGTCTCGCCCTCCACCAACTCCAGCACCAGAAAATGAAGGCCATCCGCATGCTCGAAGCTGTAGATCGCAGCAATGTTGGGGTGATTCAGAGAAGCCAGAAGCTGCGCCTCACGCTCAAAGCGGGCCAATCGCTGAGGATCTTGAGTGAACTGCTCAGGCAGCACCTTGATGGCGACTTCACGCTTCAGAGTGGTGTCCTCAGCGCGGTAGACCTCTCCCATGCCTCCTTCGCCTAGCTTCTCAATGATGCGGTAATGGCTGATGGTCTTACCGACCACAGTTTGTCTCCTCCCTGGGTGTGCGACCTGACTTCTTGTTGATGGTAGACCTTTAGGAGATTAAAGGCAATGGAAATTGGCAGAGCTAAGAATCCTGCTCCACGTCGGTCCAGGAGGGGAGACTCACGCAGATCTGCCAAAAGGGGTGCCTACACTCAAACCTCACAACCATGCGGCTTGTAAAGGATGTAGTCGATGTAGTCGGGGTTTCGGCGGGATGGGAATGGTCTGGGTAATTGTGGGGTCGTGAAGGCTCTGCTAAGATCCTTAGCTAACAACAATCTAGGGAGTCAATCATGCCTATTTACATGTATGAGCGCATCAAGGGCTATCTTTCAATCCTCGTTCTTCTCCTCCTGACATCGGTGCTGGTTTACATAACGTGGTCCTTTGGAAAGTCCCACTTCCGTGTCCTGGGATATACAATGAATATACCTCCCAGGACTGGCGCTGTCAACCCTTCCGGGAGTTCGCGGTCTCCCGAACGTTCCGAAGTATCTCTCCTCGTCAGAGCTCTTGATTGTTCTTAAAAAAGCAAGGTCGTATACTCGTACTTCGTATAGGCCACAGACGAGAGATTTACGGGAAAGCCTGAAGAGTTGCGTCTGGAGGAAAAGCATGATTGTTTACAGCTGTGATCTTTGCGGTGAAATCAAGCAATGTTTACACAAGGAGATCGATGGGAAGGAATACGACATCTGCCCAGAGTGCTGGAATGGCTTGGAAGAGAAGCTAAGAGGTAAGGGCAGAGTAAGAAAACATGGCGAACCTGTATACATTCCCCCGGGGAGAGCGGACAGAGAAGAGAAAGAAAAGCCCGTGCCGGGAGAGCCACCTGAAATTTGGTACAGGTCGAAGAAGCCCATATCAAGACCAAGATACGGCATGCGCTAAGAACCAAGGCGTCAAGTGGACGCTACCAGAAGAAGAGGAACCAAAGTAGCCATGAGGGAATACGGAATATGGATGGCGATATTGCTCCTTTCAGTGCTGGGCTGCAGCTGCTCGCAGCAGACGACGGAAGCGGCCTCGTTCAAGAGTCACCGGGTCGAGGCCTCAGTGTCACCGGCCACCGGAGAAGGCCTACAGCCCCAGGCCTTACCTTCACCTACCAGGAAAGAAAGCTCAAAGCGGGCGATCTTGGGGGAATGGCCGCAGTGGCGAGGGCTGAAACGGGATGGCATCTCCTCGGAGACAGGGCTCTTGACCCACTGGCCGCGGGAAGGCTTACCGGTAGTGTGGAAAGTCCCAGGTGGAGAAGGTTTCTCCTCACTGGCTATTTCCGAGGGTCGAGCCTACACGATTGTGGACCGTGACGAGGCCGAGTGGACCCTGTGCCTTGATGCCGGCAGCGGCAAGGAGCTGTGGAAGATTCGCTCGGCCGACTCCTACAAAGAATATCAGGGAGGAAACGGGCCACGATCCACCCCCACCGTCGATGGTGCGCGAGTTTACACTTTGGGAGCGACGGGGGCACTGCTTTGCCTCGACAAGAAAGCGGGAAACATCTTGTGGCGCCGCAATATCCTGGAAGATTTCAAGGCCCCAAACCTGAAATGGGGTACCTCGACGTCACCGTTGGTGGAAGGAGACTCGCTGCTGGTCAATGTTGGTGGATCAGGAGCCTCCGTGGTGGCCTTCAATAAATACACGGGAGAGGTCGTCTGGAAGGAGCATGACGATGTGGCCGGATATTCTTCGCCGATTGCCATTACCGTGGATGGGGTGCGGGAGATCGTGTTTTTCGGTGGCCGAGCCATCCTGGGGCTGTCCCCCGCCGATGGCAAGCTCCACTGGCGGCACAAGTGGATCACGCTGAGCGATATGAACATTGCTACTCCCATCTTCTCCGATCCGCTGCTGTTCATTTCCTCCGGCCGGGGCACCGGCAGCGGTCTGTTTCGGCTTCGCCGAGAGAGTGACGGCGTTCGCGCCGACGTCCAGTGGACGAGCAAGATCATGCAGAACCACTTCAACAGTTGTCTCCTGGTGGGAGAGTATCTGTACGGCTTCCACAACTCGATTCTCAAGTGCATCAGGTTGGAGGATGGCGAGCAGATGTGGGCCGACCGCTCCGTCGGCAAAGGTTCGCTAATTTACGCTCAAGGCCACCTGTTCATCATGGGGGAGCGCGGTGACATCGGCGTGGCCGAAGCGACACCTGAAGGCTACCGCGAGCACGGCCGCATGCGGATTCTGGAATACAAGAGCTGGACACCCCCCGCCCTGGCCGGTGGCAGGCTCTATCTGCGCGATCAGAAATACATCGCCTGCCTGAACCTGAGAGCCGGCCTGTAAAACTGAGGTAGAGTGCTCCCCATTCCCACTGAATCAGACTGAACAATCCTGCTCTATTCTGTCGATTTAACTGTCGAATACGGAGCCATCTTCGAAAACTATGGGTGCCCGGTAGCCTGGCTCATAGGGGTATTTCGCGGCCACCTCTTCGTCCAAGTCGCATCCAAGTCCCGGTTTATCCGGCAGTGCGCTATAGCCATCAGTGAGCGGTATCTCCACACCATAGAACAAATCGTTTAACCAATCATTTTGGATCCAAAATCCTCTTTCCTGAATCACACAGTTTGGTGTACAGGCATCAACATGCAAGGAGGCCAAAGTGTTGACCAGACTTTGATGATTGTGAGGGGCTACATCGATGAAGTGTGCCTCGGCCATGGCCGCGATCTTTTTCGTCTCTAGAATTCCCCCGGCGTGAACCACGTCCGGCTGGACGTAACTAACAAGGTGCCTGGAGATCATTTCCTTGAATCCGAACTTCGTAAACTGTCGTTCACCCATTGCCAGAGGTACCTTTGTTCGATTTCCTAACCATGCCAACATGTCCAGATCTTCAACCTGAATCGGTTCTTCCAGGAACATGACTCGATAGGGTTCAATTGCATTGGCGTACTCCAATGCCATGACCGGGTTCAGCTTGCCGTGTGCATCAGTCATAATATCGAAATCATCACCAGCCGCCTCTCTCATCTTCTGGATAAGCGCCGCAGCCCGTCTCAAGTTCCAGGGCCGCTTGACGACTACTCCTTTTCCAACAGGTGGGCCGGTCTTGATTGCAGTAAGACCCTGCGCTTTAGCCTTAGAAACCGCCTCGCCTCCAGTGCCATGGATATAAACGCGAATGCGGTTCCGGGCAGCACCTCCTAGCAGTTGATAAATGGGAACATCCAGTAATTTCCCCAAAATATCCCATAGAGCAATTTCAATGGCACTGACGGCGCTATTGAGTATGGGTCCACCTCCCCGCCAGCGGGGCCAACGGTACATCGCCTGCCACAGGAATTCGATTGCCGTTGCGTCCTTGCCGACAATGTAATGCTCGAGTTCTTTAATCGCAGCCGCGATCGAGGCTTCTCTTCCGGCGATGGCCCCTTCTCCCAACCCCACGACTCCCTTATTTGTATAAACCTTGACGAAGACCCAACTCTTCACAAGAAAAGTTCTTAACTTTGTAATCCGTATTCCGGAAGGAAGCTTTGCGTATACGTCTTCATTCAGAATTTCCAACCAAAAGGGAGCGCCCGCGGCAGCGAGCGCAGCGGATCTTAGAAATTTTCTCCTGTCCATAATGGGCCATTATATAGGTTAGCGAGACTCGGGGGTTCCCAAAAATTCATCCGGTTATGCACTTGACTCCTAACGCGTTGCGGCTCAGCGTCCC
>JALLOM010000147.1 GCA_027717865.1 Acidobacteria bacterium AH-259-O06
CACGTGCGGCGCGGATCCTGGCAGAGGCAGACCTCATCGCCTGTGAGGATACCCGCCGCACCCGCAAGCTTCTCAATCATTTCTCGATCCAAACCCCCAGTACCAGTTACCACGAGCACAACGAGAGAAGCAAAACCTCGAAGCTGATCGCCTTGCTGCGCGAAGGAAAGCAGATCGCGCTAGTCTCCGATGCCGGGACACCGCTTCTGTCTGATCCCGGATATCGACTGGTTCACGCCTGTCGGAAAGAGAAAATTCCCGTGCATCCGGTTCCTGGCCCCTCGGCAGCCGTAACGGCGCTTTCTGTGTCGGGGCTCCCGACTGACCGCTTTTTTTTCGTCGGTTTTCTCTCTCGCCGAGCGGCCCTGCAACGAAGACAACTTCAAGAAATTTCCCAACTGGGCTCGACGCTTCTCCTCTATCTCTCTCCCCACGGCCTTCTTCCGACCTTGAGGAGAACTCACGAAGTGTTGGGAAATCGCAGGGCCTTTTTGATCCGGGAAATGACCAAAGTGCATGAATCCACCCACTTCGGGCGCCTGCAGGAAATCCTTAAAGCGCTGGAAAACCAAACTCCTCGCGGGGAATATACCCTGGTGATTGAAGGTTTATCAGGACAGAAGAAATCACCTTCTAGACTAGATGCAGCGGCTTATGTTACTGGATTGATGAAGCTTCGCGGGCTAACTCAGAAGGAAGCCATCAAGGCGGCCTCTCAAGAGCTTGGCATCCCTAAGCGCGAGATCTATAAGAAAATGACGAATGTCGAATGAGGCAGAGAGGTGTCTGAGGAGGGGGGGAGGGGGTCAGGGGTTAGAGAGGGGTCAGACCCCCCACCCAACAATGCAGGAGTTGTTTGCAATGAAGAGAAGATTCTTAACACGCAAGGCCAAATGTTTTCCCAGAAGAAACGCCCTGTACGTGTCTCTTTTCACCGTGATGGTAGCGTTTCCCGTGTGGAGTGAGGCACAACAGACAGCAGATGCAAGTGGGTATCGCATCCCACCCAAGGCTCTGGTCGATCTGGTGGATGCGCGCTTGACGCCGCTGGTGAGCGTGGGCACGAGCCAGCAGTGGATGCTTTTGATGGAGCTTCCCACTCTCCCCTCTATCGACGAACTTTCACAACCAGAACTTCGGGTTGCCGGGCTGCGCATCAATCCCCGCAGCAATGGCCGCAGCCGGAGTCGGTACTTCCTCGGGCTGAAGCTGAAGCGGATTGAAGACGGAAGCCAGAAAGCCGTCACTGGCATTCCCGCGGGAGCACGCATTGGGAATGTGGAATGGGCGCCGGATGGTAAAAACATCGCTTTCACGCTCACACAGGGTGACCGAGTGGAGCTGTGGGTAGCGGAGGTGCAGACCGGCGCGGCCCGGCCAGTCCTCGATGTGCGTTTAAATGCCGCCTATGGGCAGCCGCTCCAGTGGCTTGCTGACAGCCAAGCGCTGGTGTGTAAAGTCGTTCCTGCGGACCGTGGCCCCACACCCAGCAAACCGACGGTCCCAAGCAGCCCGACGATTCAAGAGAACCTGGGCGGGAAGGCACCCGCACGGACTTATCAGGATTTGCTGGAGTCTGCGCACGACGAAGCCCTGTTTGAGTACTACACCACGGCGCAGGTCGTGCGCGTCACGCTAAAGGGCGAAAACCATCCCATCGGAACTCCTGCGATCACCCGCACAATCAAGCCTGCACCCAACGGTGAGATGCTGTTGGTCGAAACTGTGCACCGGCCTTACTCTTACCTTGTACCCGTACATCGGTTCGCTCATCGCGTCGAGGTGTGGGACTTGGAGGGCAAGGTGGTTCACCAAGTGGCCGATCTTCCGCTGGCTGAAGATGTTCCCATCCCCTTCGGATCGGTACCCACAGGCCCCCGTAACTTCGGGTGGCGCGCTGATACCCCAGGCACGTTGTATTGGGTGGAAGCCCAGGACGGAGGCGACGCCGGTAAAGAGGCCAGTGTGCGGGATCGAGTCTACATGCTACCTGCTCCCTTCAGCGGAAAACCTCAGGCGGTGATCACGCTCGGACTCCGCTTAGCCGGCATTCAGTGGAGTAACGAGGACGTGGCTTTAGTGTCCGAGTCCTGGTGGCAGACTCGCAGGACGCGTACTTGGGTGGTTCGTCCGGGTGCACTCGAAGCGGAACCCAAGTTGCTCTTTGATCGTTCCACTGAAGACCACTACAACGATCCTGGCTCACCCTTGTCACGTCGGACAGCTTCTGGGCACAGGGTGCTGCTTACCGCCAACAACGGGAAAAAGATCTTCCTAACAGGCCAAGGCGCATCGCCCGAAGGAAACCGCCCCTTTTTAGACGAACTAGATTTGACGTCAGGCAAGGTGAAGCGGCTGTGGCGATCGGAAGCGCCCTACTATGAGCGACCCGTGAAACTGCTAGACGCAGAAGCCGGCCTTCTCATGACAAGCCGAGAATCTGTCGAGGAGCCACCTAATTACTATGTGCAAGACCTGAAAAGAAAGCGGACGCGACGGCTGACAAATTTTCCTCACCCAACGCCCCAGCTGCGGAACGTTCAGAAAGAGCTGATCACCTATCGCCGCAATGACGGTGTACAGCTCAATGCAGCACTGTACCTGCCGCCGGGCTACTCGCCCATGCTGATGTGGGCTTATCCGCGAGAGTACAAGAGCGCCGACGCAGCAGGGCAAGTGACCGATTCGCCCCACCGTTTCGTTGACATCAGCCCTACCTCGTCCCTGGTGTTTCTGGCCCTTGACTATGCGGTCTTGGACAGGCCCAGTATGCCCATCATCGGCCAGGGCGACAAGGAGCCCAACGACACGTACGTTGAGCAACTCGTTGCCAGCGCAAAAGCCGCGGTGGATCAAGTGGTCCAACGCGGCGTGGCACACCCGGACCACATTGCCATCGGTGGTCACTCCTATGGGGCATTCATGGTCGCTAACCTGCTGGCGCGCTCTGATCTTTTTGCCGCTGGCATTGCGCGCAGCGGCGCCTACAACCGAACCCTGACGCCATTTGGCTTCCAAAGGGAACAGCGCACGTTCTGGCAGGCACCGGAGGTCTACTTCCGAATGTCTCCCTTCATGCATGCCCAGAAGATCAACGAACCGATCCTCCTCATCCACGGCATGGCGGACAACAATTCGGGGACATTTCCAATACAGAGCAAGCGGTTCTATCATGCCCTGAAAGGACACGGGGCAACCGCCCGCCTCGTGATGCTGCCTCACGAGAGCCACGGCTACCGTGCGCGTGAATCGGTACTTCATATGCTATGGGAAATGACGGAGTGGCTCGAGAAATACCTCAGGAGAAAACAAGAATCTGCGCGCATCACTTCAGCAAGAACTCCTTGACGAAGAGAACGGGGACCACTCACTCCTCCCAAAATATTCGTCATTTATGCATATATTTATTATAAATATGCAATAATTCCCTTGACATTAGCCAGGAATCTGCATAATTATATGAGTTATGCACAGCATTGACTGGACCCAAGCGCCGCTACAGGAAAGCATCAGACCTTTTTACAGGCCTGTCCACCTGAGGAGCCTCCCCAGGCTCTAGTCACGTTCCATTTTCCCACACATCAGAAAAGAGGAACACAACCACCCAGGAAATGAAAGCATTAGTAGATCCAATTACTCATTCCGAATCTCAAGGAGCCCTTGCTTATCTGATTGGCTCTGTGGCGAGCCGAGTCCCCCTTGTTAGCCCCCTCCAGCTGACGTCCGAAAAAAGGGGCCGGCACGGGGACGTAGTCCTGGTACGGGTCAAGGAGGTAAACGCCAATTATCCCTCGCTGGAGACGCCAGAAGGTAAGGAAATTGCCTTGGATAGAGGCCAGCTGATCATTGGCGCCTTGGGATCTCGCAAGGCTCTGCACGGATTTTCCGGAAGTCCTCCTTCCAGCTTCAAACCAAACATGGCGCTTCACCTGCTCAACAAGGGTGGCGTGATTGGAGAATGTAGTGCCTTTCATCGCGATTTGGGATGGCCCACTCAGCTGGAATACCTGGGTAGCCTTTCCTGGAAGGGTCGGCCAACTAATCTAAAAGACTTTGCCCTGCCCTTGATCGACGAACCTTTGCCTGAAGTCCCGGTTGTGCTGGTCTTAGGAACCGGCATGGATGCGGGGAAAACTTCCGTTTGCAAACAGCTTCTGAAACCTTTCTCTGAGAAGGGATTTTCGATCAATGCCGGAAAGGTCGCTGGAGTGGCCTGCCGAAGAGACATTCTAAGCATGAAGAAGAATGGTGCTGGTCAGACTTTGAGCTTTGAGGACTTCGGCTTCCCTTCCACGATTCAGCTCAAAGCCCTCACACCAGTTGCTCGCTCGATGATCCACTATTTGGCCGCCTCCAAACCGGACTTTATTGTCCTGGAGATGGGCGATGGCATCCTGGGAGGTTATCACGTTTCTTCCCTATTCGAGGACGCGGATTTTTTGAGCCGCTGCCTATCGATGATCGTATGCGCCAATGACTTGATGGGCACATGGGGCGCTTTACAGTGGCTGTCCCAATTGGATCACACAAACTGTCCAGTTCTCATCTCAGGTCGTGTCACCGATAGTGCGGAAGGCGTTCGTTACATTGAAGAAAAGTGGAACCTTCCGGCGGCCAATGCCTTCGATTCCGCTGGCAAAATTTGCACATTCATACAGGAGTCTTTGATGCCATGGTTAAGGTCGGAATAGCGGGAGGCTCGGGCTACGGGGGAGTCGAACTGATCCACATTCTCCTTCGCCATCCTCATGTTGAGCTGACCTGGATCTCCTCCCAGCAGCATGCGGGAAAGAAACTTGAAGAGGTGTATCCTCACTTGCGCAAGTTTCTCGACATACGTTTTTCGGCGCTGGAAGAAGTGCCGGCTTCACAATTGGACGTCCTTTTCCTGGCACTGCCTCATGGAGAGGCAATGAAGCTTGTCCCGGGACTTCCCCAGAAACTGGTCATCATCGATTTGAGTGGCGATTTTCGGATCGCAGATCCCAGAATCTTTGAGGAGTTTTATCATTTCCCGCTCAGCTGTCCTCAAGAGCAGAAGGCCTTCGTTTACGGACTGACGGAACTAAATCGGGAAAAGATCCGGGCAGCTCGACGCATTGCCAATCCGGGCTGTTTTGCCACCGCCACGCTTTTGGCACTCTATCCGCTTTTCCAGGAAAACTGGATTAAGGGGCCCGTTTTTGTTGACACCAAAACAGGTTCCTCAGGGGCTGGAAACTCTCCTCGCGACGCAACCCATCATCCTCGACGAGCCAACAGCCTGTTCGCCTACAAGCCCTTCAAACACCAACATCTACCGGAAATTACCCAAGCGCTTGAAAGACCCGACTATCCGTTGATCCTTCAGACCCATTCGGCTCCATTCGTGCGAGGAATTTTCGCCAGCCACTATGTCGAGCTAGCCAAGTCCGCTACGGCTGAAGAGGTCGCCAAATTGTACGAATCTTATTATGCTGCGGATTTTTTCATTCGTTGGCTGCCTGGCTCTCCGGATGTGAACCTGGTTCGGCACTCTAACTTCGTGGACATCGGCGCGGCAACCCAGAATGGTTTTCTCATTGTCTGGTCGGTGCTGGATAATCTGCAAAAGGGCGCCGCCGGCCAGGCGGTTCAGAATATGAATTTGATCTGCGGTTTCCGGGAGGAGACAGCCCTGGATCTGCCTCCGGTACACCCGTGATGAACACAATCACCAAATCCATCCAAAGCGATGAGGATCGATACCAGCTGCCCACCTATGCGAAGTTTCCCATTTCCATCGAGCGAGGTCAGGGATGCTACGTGTACGACCAGGAGGGAGAGAAGTATCTCGATTTCTACGCGGGTCATGCGGTGGCCTCCACAGGTCACTGCCATCCACGTGTTGTGGAAGCAATTCAAGAACAGGCTTCACGACTGATTTTTTATTCCAACGTCGCCTATAACGGAGTCCGGGCCCGTGCGGTAAGAAAGCTAGTGGAGATGGCCGGTCAGCCTTACTACCAAGCTTTCCTTGTCAATTCTGGCAGCGAAGCCAATGAGAACGCCATCAAGCTGGCACGAGCCATCAGCGAACGCCGGGAAATGATCTCCACCGTGGGCTCTTTTCATGGTCGCAGCTATGGCGCTCTTTCCAGCACGGGAATCCCCAAATACGCCAACTACTTGAACACACCTGTGCCGAGGCATCGCATTCTGCCAATGGGGGAAGTCGCCGCAGCGGTTTCCACAGAAACGGCAGCTGTCTTGATCGAGCCCATTCAGAGCATGGCAGGAGTCCGGGAGATACTTCCCAGTCACCTGAGCCAAATTCACCAGGCCTGTAAAAAGCACGGAGCCCTCTTAATATTTGACGAAGTGCAAACCGGAGTGGCACGAACCGGCTCCTTTCTTTATGCCGGGCGAGAGAACGTATATCCAGACATGGTCACTTTAGCGAAAGGGATTGCTTCAGGCTTTCCGGCCGGTGCGCTGTTGGTGACCGGAGCCCTGGCCAAGGGTGTCGAAAAGGGAGATCTCGGAACTACCTTTGGCGGGGGCCCTTTGGCCTGTGCCGCTATGGAAGCGACGCTGGAAGTGATTGAAGCCGAAAACGTTGCCGAAAACGCAGCGCGTGTGGGTGCCTATCTAAAGGAAGCGCTTTGCAGTTTTCAAGACATTGAGCAGGTGCAGGGTCGGGGTCTTCTATTGGGTTTGAAATTGGCCGGGGAAATGAAAGCCAAAGATCTACAGAAAGCACTTCTCGATAGGCGGATTCTTACCGGAACTTCAGTTGACCCACAGGTGCTGCGGCTGATGCCGCCTCTCACACTCACACAGCATGAGGCCGATGTCTTTGTGGAGGCTGTGAAGACCCTATGATCCTGATTATCAAGCTAAGTGGAAAGGTCTTAGAAGAAACACAGCTGCGCCTTAGCCTTTGTGGGCAGATTGCTCAATTAGCCCAGGAAGGGCATCGCCTCCTTATCGTTCATGGTGGGGGAAAACAACTCACGGCTTTATCCGAGCGGCTGGGAATTCCAATCGTGCAGCATCAGGGGCGTCGTGTAACCGATGAAGCCACTCTGGAGCTGGCCACCATGGTCTTCTCGGCCATCAATTGCAATCTGGTCTCCAGTCTCATTGCTTGGGGCTTGCCAGCTATCGGCATTTCGGCCTTCGACGCGAAATTGACCTCCTGCCGCAGAAGGCCTCCCATCCCAGTCACCACAACAGAATCCACGGGTCATCAAAGCGTGCAGTCGATTGATTTTGGTTTGGTTGGAGAAATTAAACAGATTGACGTCTCTGTCTTATCGCGACTTTGGGAAAGCGCTCTGTTTCCCGTTGTGAGCTGCCTTGGGGCCGACGACAGTGGTCAAATTCTCAACATCAATGCGGATACTTTGGCTGCTGAACTGGCAGTGGCCCTACAGGCGACGCGGCTCATTTCCGTTTCAGATGTCGAAGGGATCTACCTCGACATGGACGACCCCTCCAGCCGACTCGCTGAATTGAGCGCTGCTCAGGCAAGGAAATATCTGAGCGAGGGGCGTTTTACGGATGGGATGGCACCTAAAATCGAGGCGGCTTTACAGGTTCTAGAGCGCGGCGTCGGCTCGGTACAGATCCTCAGCGGCCTCAGGGAAAATGCACTCCTGCAAGGACTGATGGGAAAAGCGGGAACGCTCCTGACTAAGGTGGATCAGGTTGGCGGTGCCGCTGCGAAATGCCAGCGTATAGCCACCGGTCAGGAAGGGAACCGTCTTGCGCGCAGGCCCAAACTCTCGAAGGGAGCCAGGTAACCTAACTCGCCTGCAACCCCAAAACCTCCTTTCACTAGGCCTTCACCTCCGCCGCCAAAGTGCAGCGTAGCATTGGCACCGTCTCCGATTAGAGCACCTGGGGCCAGGAAGAAGTGTCCTCAGCCCGCCAGTCGAGCTGAGAACTTGTTCAAAGAGGCTGTGATCTGCGTTGGATCATCCTTACATTTGCGAGATCTACGAGGTTGGTGAAGCCGAAGGCAAAGACTTCATCTCCATGGAGTATGTCGAAGGCGAGAACCCTCAAGGAGAAATTAGCCAAAGGCCCGTTACCCTTGAAGGAAGGGCTACAAAGGTCGGCGGAGATTGCCGAAGCCTTGGAAAAAGCACACCAGAGAGGGGTCGTTCACCGCGATCTAAAACCATCTAATCCGCATTTCTCACACCAGGTCGTCACGAAGCGGCGGAAGGGCGG
>JALLOM010000148.1 GCA_027717865.1 Acidobacteria bacterium AH-259-O06
GGTCAACCGATGGCTGCGTACCTCTACCTGCCACGGCGAGCTGGAGAAAAGAGCTATCGTACATCCAAGGCCGACCCTGGGCTGGTCATTGACTTGAATCGCAAAGGAAAGCCGATCGGCATCGAGATCACCGCGCCCGCGAAGCTTACGGTCGCAGGCCTGAACAGGGTGCTACGCAATCTTGGCCTGCCGCCGGTGAGGCGCTCAGATTTGACTCCACTTCAGGCAGCATAGGAGTGGTTCTGACTAACAAGGCGATGCGGCTGGCGGGCTGCACGCGCGAGTGCTAGCCGATCAAGCAGATCGTCTTATTCACCAGTTGGGTCTAGATGTCTCCAATGCGAAGATGTTTTCGAAGTATTCGTTGGCGTTTCGTCAAGTAGCGGACGCATACGGGTGTAGAGTTCGAATGGATGACGGAAAGGAGAAGACAATGTTGCATGTCTGTCCGCGAGGGTCAACAATGTTAGCCTTTACAGCTTTTGTGGTTCTCGGTGGCGGGCGCTGTCGGGACAAGACCCACTGCAAGAACACAAGATCAAGGGTCTTAAGAAGGTGGACAACGTGTCTCTTGTCGTCAGACCCAATCCGCGTGTGGAGGTGTTAACCCTAAAGGAGGCGGGAGATTTCGCCGCCGTGGAATTGAGACAGAAAGCTCCGGAGCTGAAAACGAGCAGCGACAGTTCTAATTGGCTCGAAGTCTCCTACATCACTCTCCCTGGCGGCGGTTTCATTGAATTGTCGCCGATGGGTCCTGGAGCAGGGATGAGACCGCTTGCTGCAAGCTGCCTACGGAGCACGTAGCGGACCAATAGATAATAATAAACTTATGGAAAAGAAGGAGGTGCCGGTGAAAAGCTATATCTTGCAAACCAGCGTGCAGGAAGAAGACGATGGGCGCTGGAGTGCTTGGATTGAAGCATTGCCCGGATGCACCGCCTGGGGTTACACCAAAGAGGAAGCTCTTAAAGCCGTAGAAGATGCGGCTGAACTCTATCTCCACGATATGTTGGAGGCCGGTGAAGAACTTCCTCGTGAAGGTGTTAACGTAGTTGAAGCCCCCGTGGTGACGGTGAATCTTTGATTCCTCCTCACCTCATTGAACGGCTCCGCAATCTCCCAGTCCGCAAAATCATTCGCGCTTTAGAAAGAGAGGGGTTTTACTTACCAAAGAAGGAAAGGAGCTGGAAGGTTGTACCGGCATGCCGACGGCCGGAGGACAGTCATTCACTACCACCACTCCTTCCCTACTTTTTTCATTTAGAAAGTACAACCGGGACAGTGTCCAAATCTGTCTGTCCCGATGGGGTCGAGAAAAGGGATTGAGGGGCAGCCTCGCGGGATTTCTATTTCAGAGTAGCTCCAAAAACCGCTCACGGGCGAAACCTGCCTGCTTGATGATGGATTCCAGAGTTCGGCGTTTCAGGTCTTTGTTGTGGTAGGGGACGGTAACCCGCAGCGTGGGATTATCAGGGTGTTTGAGGATGTAGTGAGCTCCTGTGGTGTGGTGAATAAAAAAGCCTGCCCGCTGGAGAGCACCAAGGACTTTCCTCGGCTTCAGTTCGCGCAGGCGCGAGGTCATACAGGCTCAAGAGCAACCCTTATTTCGTCCTTGACAGGGTCGAGAGGGAGTTTCTTGTCCTGTGGTATCGGTAGTCCATCTTTGCGTAGACTTTCCAGATAGCCACGGATGGCGTCTCGTGCCATCTCGCGAGCTTCTTCCAGTGAGTCGCCTTCGGTGACCAGACCAGGCAAGGCTGGGCAGGTAACGACATACCCTCCTTCTTCGGCAGGTTCAAAAAGCACAGTAAAACGATGTTCTTCTTGTGTAGCCATTGTTTTTATAATCCCACCTGTAGCCTAGCGAAACCCGGCAAATCCGTCAATTTTTTTTAGACCCGAGGACCCTGGTGCGGGCAAAGTACGCCGGTTGGTGGCTTAGCTGGTCGCCGATCGTTACTTCAGAGCGATTCTGGGGAGATTTTTCAGAGGAATCGGGACAATCGGGACATTGTCCAAATCTGTCTGTCCCGATGACTCAATCACCACTTATAACCATGCTCGATGTATCCGTAGTAGGAATTGGGTTTGTGGGCGAAGGTGTCTGCTCCACAAATCTTGCAGCCGCGCTTTTTCCTAAGGCGCCGGCGTCTTGTGGTTGAGGTTTGCGGTTTTCTAAAACGGTCAGCCCATTTCATGGGTCAAGGAGACTTAAGGGTTGCTCGTCAACCGGATTGAACCAGACGCGACGAAAGATCAGATCAGGTTCAAGGATAAAGCGGGGGATGAAGCGTCTGCCGATTTTCTGGTTTTTGGCTAAAACCTCCGAGGCAGTGAACCAAAACAGGGGAGAGGGCTTACCACTAACTGCGACACCACTTGGATTTGGCTCCCAACGGCGCGGATGGTTGATCTGCACAATTTCCTCACCGGGATTTTCGCGCATCAAGCGCAGACACAGCAGCAGGGCAATGATGACGATTTGCCCGATCTCGACTCCTGCATTAAACGAAAACAGCGATGTCAGAAGGCCCTGCCTGGGCATCCCCCCTTTTTGAGTTCAGCCAACAGCTCCTCCGCTGGCCTGCTCTTGCCAGTCAGGTACTCCTGATGGCTCTTCTCGATGAAGCGCTGAACCTTCGAGTCCTGAAGCTCTAGGTAGTCCTCCAGCTCGTCGGCATCCATGATACCAGCTACAGGAATGCCGCCTTTTTCCAAGATGAAGTACTCCTTGTTGAGGTGGACGCGCCGGACAAGCTGGCCGAGGGGTATCCAAGCTCTCTACGGTTTAATTCAATCCTTGGGTGGTTTTGACTACATCGGAAATTACTATCGGGGCCAAGGCCGAATGGCCACCGGTACCCTCATTAACCGCAACCACTTCGCCGGCTTGCTCAATATGGCGATTCCACTCGCCATCCATCGCCGGGGCTCTTTGCCCACTATGAAATCACTTGACCGCATGACCATATGTGGTCATAATAAGACCATGAAGCGAGCCATGATCTCTGAATTGAAAGCCAGACTGAGCTCTTATCTGGCAGCCGTCCGAAAAGGCGAAACCGTGATTGTTTGTGATCGCCAAACGCCGATCGCCCGGTTAATTCCGTACGGAAGGGAGGAGGATTCTCTTCAAATAAGAGAGCCTTCCCGTCGTGCCGGTGAGCTCAAAATGAGAAGGGCTGTTCGGCTTCAAAAGCGGGTCGACGTAGTCAAACTGCTGCGAGAGGATCGTAACCAGCGTTGATTGTCTACCTGGATACCAGCACCGTCCTGCGCGTATTATTCGGACAAGCTGGAGCACTCAATAGATGGGGGAAATGGGAAGCCGCCTATTCCAGCGAGCTTTTGGGTCTCGAGGCTCGACGAATGATAGACCGGCTGAGACTCCAATTGGCTTTAGATGATGAGGGCCTGGCTGAGGCACAAGAGGGACTGGCTCTGATTGAAGAGGAGATCGGATACATTTCTCTTACGCGACCGGTTTTGCAGCGGGCGGCTCTGCCCCTGGGCACGGTGGTCAAAACGCTCGATGCAATTCACCTGGCAAGTGCCCTTCTGTTTCAGGAACGGAGAGGCGGAAAATTGATCTTCGCCACACATGACAAGCAGCAGGCCGTAGCTGCAAAAGCGCTGGGCTTTGAGGTGATTGGTGTCTAAAAGCGGCAAGTCACGATTATTTTTCGCAGGCCCCCAGACATCTTTTTTGAAAGGTCCCCGTTTCGGCGAATATTGACGCGGCAGTCTGGCTGGCCTGGTTGGTAGATGGGCAGGCGTCCTTGAAATGTCTCGCCTTGATCAAGGGCGGCAACGGATTTGAGATTTGACACGAAGCCAGGGTTTGAACTAAACTCAGCTAAGTTTAAAACCATGGTTGTCAATATTCACCAAGCTAAAACACACCTCTCCAGATTGTTGGATCGAGCCGCCAAAGGCGAGGAGATCATCATCGCTAGGAATGACCGGCCGATTGCGAAGTTGGTCCCCATCACTGGTAGGGAGCGACGACCTGGGCGGCTTAAAGGCAAGATCCGCATTTCTCCCGATTTCGATGCGCCACTACCTGCTGAAATCCAGGCGGCCTTTGAAGGAGATGAAGATTGAGTCTGCTGCTCGACACTCACGTCTTCCTCTGGTGGCTCATGGATGATCCCAGACTGCCGGAGGAAACGAGAAGGTCCATAGCAGAACCCAGGACTGCTGTACATATTAGTGCTGCCACGATTTGGGAGATTTCCATCAAAGCCGGGCTAGGGAAGATCGAGCTGGGCAAATCCAACTTGGCAGAGGCAATTGAATCAAATGATTTCTTAGAACTACCCATCAAGGCCCGACATGCCTGGCTGGCAGGTCGTCTTCCTCCTCACCACAAGGATCCTTTTGATCGAATGCTGGTTGCGCAGGCTCAAGTCGAACACCTGGTAATTATTACGTACGATCGCAACTTCCAGCTTTATGATGTCTCGCTGCTATTGACCTGACTGTTGTCCGCTCTCGTTATTGCCGCTAGACACCGGAGATCAGGCGTAAGCACGGGAATAGCTCGTCGGTCTCCAGCGGTTTGCCTCGGATTCGGTACTTCAGGGTCTGCCCTCCTAACTCATTCGTTCCAGGAACCACATCATTCCCAACCCGCCGATCAGAGCTGAGGCCACGCCTTACCACGGACTTGTGCCAGGTCTGGCGTGCCACAAAGAAAATGAGTGGGCACAGTAGGGTAATGATGACGACTTGCCCGATCTCGACTCCTGCATTAAACGAAAACAGCGATGTGAGAAGGCCCTTCGTGGGGAGTTGCATCTCACGAAGGATGTTGGAAAAACCGAAGCCGTGGATAAGACCGAAGAAAAAAGTGATCTTCCAGCGGCCATTTATTTCTCGCACAAAGATGTTCTCCAAAGCGATGTAGCAAATACTGAGCGCAATCGCACTTTCGACGAATCGCGTCGGAAGAACTAACACATCCAGCGTGGCCAAAGTGAGGGTAACACTGTGGGCCACTGTAAAAGAAGAGACAATTGCGATAAGTCTCCGGATTGATCCTCCCAGAAGAATAAGACCTAACAAAAAGGCAAGATGGTCGTACCCTGTCAAAATGTGCTCGATCCCCAGTTTGACAAAAGGAGCCATTTGCTGAAGAGTCTCGGACGATCCTTGGGAGACCTCGATCGTCCGTCGGGGATTAGAGATATCGAAGAAGTACTGCTTGACTTCCCCACCGTCGTCCACCTTGCAGAAGACGCGGTGCCCGGAATCGGTCAATCCATGGAAGGTGGACTCCAATTCGAGCTGAGTCAATTTTTGCGAGAATCGATGTTCGAATTTCAGGACCAGTTCACCGGATTGCAGTACCTGAAAGTCTTGTATGCTGACGGTGCCTTGCTGGCCCGCATCACGGACGTGAAAGTGCTCCAGAATGCGGCTTTCGATGGCCTTTCGGTGCCAGACAACTTCGTCGTATCGGGCCGATCGACCTTTTCGTTAAGGGAAGGAAACGATGGGGACCTGGACATCGTGATCACCAACCTGCATGATCGCCACTGATCTTTGAGGGCTCGAGGCCGGCAGCTTTGAGTTTCCCGAGCGCCTGGGCTGCTGGACAGTTCAGTCCTGAATCGGCTGGATTTCGGCATCCAAATCGTTCTGGGAGTGGTTCTTGTGTGTCGTTCTAATTTTTGGACAGGACGGGTTACGAGTCCGGCAGGCTGATGCATTGGATTAGGGCACGTAACCAACCTGACATAACCCGCAAATTATACCTTGACGAGGTATACCGAGATAAGGTATACTTCCAGACGTGCCAATTCAGAGCTTCTCGGACAATGCGACTGAGGAGTTCTTCATTACGGGGCAAGCTCGCAAGCGAGTGGGCTGGAAGCAGCTAAGCAAGGTAGTGAAAAGAAAACTCGATATGGTCGACTATGCGCAAGAGTTGCGGGATTTGGCTTCTCCTCCTGGCAATCGGTTGGAAGCGCTGAAGGGCCGTCTAAAGGGTTTCCACAGCATACGAGTCAGTGAGCGGTGGAGGATTGTTTTTAGATGGACTAATGCTGGGCCCGCCGAAGTTCGAGTCGAAGACTATCACTAGAAGGAGGGAAATAAGATGTTTATCGTTAAAAGAGTCCGAACGACGCCGGGTGAAATCCTGAAAGAAGAATTTCTGGCACCACTCAAACTCAGCCAGAAGCAGCTAGCCGATCACTTGGGCTGTGATTTCAAAGTGATCAATCGCATCGTTAACGGCAAGAGTTCCGTGACACCTGAGATGGCTATCCGACTAGCGCATGCTTTCGATACGACTCCAGATTTCTGGCTTAACGCCCAGAAGGCTGTGGACATTTACAAAGCCTACCAAAAGCTACGTAGTCATTTGCCCAAATTAATCGCTGAGCAGAGTGAGTATGGGGCTACCTAGCTGGAGACGGACATTGGTCGTTGCTTCGTCGCTCTGTAAGTCACGAGCCGAACTAAGCAGGAAATTACCGAGGCCAAAACTACCTTTCAGCGCATGAGCCGCCCACCTCGACTGTCTCCCCACTGCAGCTTCTCCTGTTTACCCTGGCCGGTTGGATCAACCGGCACCAACAAGCAGTCATTGAATATCTACAAGAAGAGAACCGGATCCTGAAAGAACAGCTCAACGGAAGACGGCCTCGTCTGACAGATGATCAGCGACGAAGATTGGCCGTGAAGGGCAAAGTGCTAGGACGTAGGGTTCTCAGCTGCCTACGCCGAAAGGTTTGTACTTTCCATCAAAAAGGAGTGTTTGGATCGGATGATCTTATTTGGAGAAGCGTCACTGAGACGGGCAATCAACCACTACCTGGTCCACTACCATACTAAGCGGAATCATCAAGGACTGGACAATAGGTTGATCGAATCCACAGGGATGGCTGACGGAAGTGATCAGCCGGTCGAGTGTCGTGAAA
This sequence comes from Acidobacteria bacterium AH-259-O06, assembly GCA_027717865.1. GTDB lineage: Bacteria > Acidobacteriota > UBA6911 > RPQK01 > JADFOI01 > JALLOL01. Next base: position 6,930 of record JALLOM010000148.1, read on the forward strand.
GGCTAGGTGGAATGCTCAAGTACTACCATCGTGCTGCGGCATAGAGATACCCTGGCTGAAGGCTTTCTTATACCTCGGGGTGCAGAACTGTGTGCCTTTCCTGGGAGAATTGATTGCGTACCTCCATCCTTGTCGCTCCAGCTGAACAGTTCAGTCCTGAAGCGGCTGGATTTGGGCATCCACATCGTTCTGGGAGTGGTTCTTGTGTGTCGTTCTAATTTTTGGACAGGACGACCGGCCGAATTTGTGAAAAGCCAAGGAATTGACATCCACAAACCATCGGATGCCCAGATCAAGCATGATCCTTTGGGCCGAGTTCAGGTATTGTCTGATGCCTGTTCGGGCCGCCGGATGCGGATCTTCCGCTCTGTGGCAAGCACCAAAGAGCCTTTCCGGCTTTCAATGTCCTCGGTCTCAAAGATTGTTTGAACACTCTGCACGAGGGCGTTTCGCCCGGGATCGCCTAATCTCACAATCAGTAGCCGGTGATGAGTACCTGGAGTGAATCTTCGCATATCGGAAAAATCTAAGTCGTGCGTAATCAAGAAACGCTCCGCTTTTCGCGACGCCTCCCAAACTTCAGTATCATCACGTCCAGACAAGCCCTCTTCTGGAACGGTATCTGTCTGGTGTCCGAGCTTGGCCAGGATGCCGGCAAGCCTGAGCGGCATGTTCTCGTCGAGTTTAATTTTCACGACAAGGCGGGCACAGGAGGTAACGGCAAATCATCCTCGGCTGAAGTCGCTGCGAAAGCGATCACGGCGCGCACATCTTCTTCTGTCAGGGTGGGAAAGTCCTCGAGTATCTCCTCAACCCGTGCTCCCTCCGCCAGACTCGCCAAGATCGTGCGGACGGTCACGCGCGTTCCTTTGATCACTGGTTCCCCTCCACAAACTTTAGGGTCGCGTATGATGTGTTGTTGGTAATTCATAGTCTAATTCGTGTCGGCCGGAACGCAGTATAACCTAAAGAGCGATCTCGTTGCTTGCCACCTAGCAAAGTATTTCATACTGAGCACAGGGAAATGGCGCCGACGCGGAATTTGCAGGTAAATTTGCTGCAAAAACGCTCACCCTCCGCTGAGGCGATCCGTGGGGAATCTGACCGTTGCGACTGTCTCAGAGAGATTTAGTAGGCCATCCTGACCAGCTGTAGATTTGATCAAGGACATCGCCGCCATTCTCAAAGAACTGCTGGCATTTTATGTGCCAGGA
>JALLOM010000149.1 GCA_027717865.1 Acidobacteria bacterium AH-259-O06
ATCGCCAGCGGGGAATCTGGACCGTTTTGATCCCTTCCATACTTCCTCCCCCCACTCCCTTCAAGATATTTGTCCTTTCGGCGGGGCTGTTTAAGATCCCGTTTGCGAAATTCCTTGTGGCGGTGGCCCTGGGTAGGAGCATTCGATACTTCATGTGGGGAATCCTGGCCATTCTGTATGGGGAGTTGGCCAAGAATTTTCTGGAAAAGAATCTCCCTGCTGTGGGGACAGTGCTGTTCTTACTGTTTGTTGTCGCGATTACCAGCTACGTTCTCATGTGGTCCAGGGCAAGGAAGAAATCGCCCCGTCAGGAGATAGCGTGAGGAGAGCGGCCATCACATTATGGATTCTGGTTCTTGCCGGCTGTGGTGGCGCAGTCAAGAGAAGAACCAAGGTCGACATTCCTCCAGCGTATGAGCTGGCTAAGACTGCGAGTCTTCAGGATTTGGTACAGCTGATCAACGAGCGATATGCCGCCATCGAAAGTCTCTCCGTTTCCAGCCTCAAGGTGGACTTTGTGAGTGGGTCAGTCGAGAAAGGATACTTGGAGGAATACCGCAGCGCCAAAGCTTACTCAGTCGCCAAATTGCCAGATTCCATATTTGTGAACATTCTCAACCCGCTGACCAATTCGACCGTGATCACGATGGCCGCGGATGGAGACAATTTTCAAATCTGGGTACCCCGAGAAAACAAGTACCTGATAGGCAAGACGAGTGTGAAAGTGGAGGAAGAAAATCCCATCTTCAACGTACGACCGCAGCATCTTTTGCAGGGAATTTTGGTGGAAAGGATTCCCGTTGATACGGTTGGCTATCGGTATTTTTTGGAAGAGACACAGGACCCCAGATTCAAGTACTATGTGGTTGGCGTAATCGAGCTGCCGGGAAGCTCTAACACCGTTCAATTGGTGAGAAAACTTTGGATCGAACGAAGCACCATGCATTTGACTCGCCAGCACTATTACGATTCCGGAGAGCTAATTAGTGCTATCAGTTACACCGATTTCATTGAAGTCAACGGAATGCTGGTCAATTCTGATATCGAGATCGAAAGAAAGCGTGAGAACTATCGCATTCGATTTAAGCTAGCCGAGGGGACTGTGAAAGTGAACCACCCGATCAAACAAGGGGCTTTTGAGGTGCCTCGTCCACCTGGCGCTGAACTGGTGGTCGTGGAAGGGAAGGCGACTGACAACTGACAGCTCTTCGTGCTGTCGTGCTGGGGTGCCGGGGTGCTGGGGTGACTTTGTGATTACAGAAAACACGACGGCACTACAGACACCACAGCACGAAAAATTTACGAATTAGGCAAAAATCCGTTACAATCTTTGTGGCCCTTAACTCTGTGTGATCTATAGGCATGGTTAAACTGATTTTCTCGAATCTTCGACAACGCCCCACGCGAACGTGCGTCAGCATCCTGGGGGTGGCATTGGGAGTGACCTTGCTGCTAGTCATTCTGGGTCTGTCTTATGGGCAACTCATGGACAATGCCGAGCGCACCAAGGGTGTTGGAGGGGACTTCATCCTTCAGCCCTCGGAGGCTTCTCTGATCTTCGCGCTGAACAGCGGCACTCTTCCGGTTAGGGTCAGACAAGTAATTGAAAGAGTGGAAGGTGTCGGAGCGGCAACGCCCGTTTTGGCAAAGTTCTTGGGCGATAAATTCCATCTCGTCTTTGGGATCGACAAGGTAAGCTTCCGGCAGGTGAACAGGAACCTGAAATTTGTCCAAGGGTGGATGTTTGAACATCCTCGTGAGGTGATCATTGACACGGTCTATGCCAATTCGAGGAAAATGAATGTCGGAGATCAGTTGGAATTGCTGGGTAATCAGTTCATGGTTTCCGGCATATTCCGTCAGGGCACAGGCGCGCGGGTGCTCCTCCCGTTGACCACTTTACAAGAACTCAACGGGACTCCGGGCAAAGCCACAATGTTTTTTGTCCGAGCCAGGGAAGGAACCTCACTGGGCCAAGTGTATGATTCGTTGAAGGAAAGGTTCAAGAATTATAAAATAACCAAGGCCAGTGAATTACAAGAAATTATTATGGACACCACCCCGGCATTCAAGCCGTTCATCAGCTCGATGATATTCATCTCTGTTGCTATTAGTTTTCTGATTATTCTTCTGGCCATGTACAGTACAATCACAGAAAGAACACGCGAAATTGGGATTCTCAAATCATTGGGTGCTTCCAAGTCCTATATTGTCAAACTAATTCTTCAGGAATCGCTGTTGATCTGTGCTGCTGGAGTTGGCCTCGGTTTCTGTTTCACGTCTGTGGCGATTCAACTCATTTTAGCCACTTTTCCAAGTATACCAGTTACCATCCCACTGTTTTGGCGAGTAACAGCCCCGGTTATGGCCATGACGGGTGGTATTCTAGGAGCACTGTATCCTGCCGTCAAAGCGGCTCAAATGGATCCTGTGAGAGCGCTGGGATATGAGTAAAAGGTTCGACGTCACACAAAAAGGAGATGTCGTAACTGTCCGAGACCTTCGGATGGTTTACCGGGTGGGGAAGATCGAAGTCCCTGCCTTGCGCGGAGTGGATGCTCTCATCAAGGAAGGGGAATTTGTGGCCGTGATGGGGCCAAGTGGCTGTGGTAAATCCACGCTTCTCCATCTTGTGGGGGGACTTTTAAAACCCACTTCCGGTCGGATCTTCATTGAAGGCATTGACATCAGCTCGGTCAGTGATGCGGTGCGGACTGAAATTCGACGCCGCAAGATGGGGTTTGTATTTCAGCAGTACAACCTCCTTCCCACTTTGACGGCAAAGGATAATATCGAGCTGGCCAAACGGATCCACGGCAACGACCACTATGAGCAGGGGAGTGCCCGCCACGTGTTACGCCTGCTCGGATTAGAAAGCAAGATGCATCACAAGCCCTCGGAGCTGTCAGGTGGCGAGCAGCAGCGGGTTGCTATCGCGCGGGCGCTCATCAATCGACCCTCCATTTTGCTTGCTGATGAGCCTATTGGGAATCTGGACTCAGATAATTCACGGATGGTTCTGGACATGCTGAAGGAACTGAATCTCAAGTATGCACAGACGATCATCATGGTCACTCATAATCCGGAGGCCGCTTCAACAGCAAACCGCATCATTGAAATGCGCGATGGAAAGATTGTGAACCCGGTCCAGAACCTCTTTTACGCCATGGAAGATAAACGTTTTTAGAAATGGCGATAACCTTTGTGCGGGCGGTTTCGAGAATCTTATTTTGGACCTATTATCGGGGAACTTGGCAATACGACATTATGTGTGGCTTCATTCTCCTCTTCATTTTTCTCACTCCGAGAGCAGTTTTTGATGGCTCTGCCTTTTTACAGAAACAGGAGCCGCCAAAAATTGAGGACAAGGACCAGGAGCTGAAGAAAGTCCGTGCTTCAAACACTTCTGGTAGACGGATGGAATTGGCTGACTTCAAGGCACTTAGCCCCTAGTCCACATCATTTCACTAAATTACAGTCTTTGACGGGTAAGATGGAGATTCTCTTGGTGAAGCCTTCGCATAAATTTGGTTTTCTCATTTTGTCTCTGCTCTTTACTCGAGTTGGGGTTTCTCTGCAAGGAGCCGTCCCCAAGTCCCTCACTCTGGAGCAAGTTTTGGCCAAAATGGATCAGAGAGGTGCTACGCTGCGATCGATGCGTTCTTCGATTTCTCAGAGAAGATGGACGGATATTCTCGAGGAATTCGATCAGGGTGAGAGCGGTCGATTCTACTTTTTGAAGGAAAAGGGTAAGGTCTACCTGCGCAAGGATATTCCGAAGCCACAAGAAAACACGTTGATCATCCGGGGCGGAAAAGTTCTTTATTACCAGCCTAATATCAAGCAGCTACAGCAATATGATTTGGGCCAGAGACGCGACAGAGCGGAGTTCCTCTTACTTGGATTCGGTTCCAAGAAGGAAGCTCTCAAGGAGACTTACGATATCCGTCTCATAAAGAAGGAAGCCCTTCGGGGACGAGAAACCTATCAGTTGGAGCTGACGCCAAAATCAGACAAGCTATCTGCTTACTTTTCCAAAATCGTGCTGTGGATTGATGCCACCTTGTGGGTTCCCATCCAGCAAAAGCTAGTGGAACCCACTGAAGATTATCTGCTCATTGGTTTCGATAATATTGATCTGAACCCCAAGATTCCCAAGTCGCAGTTTGATTTGAAGCTGCCCAAGGACGTCAAAGTGGTGGGCCAGTGAACCCCATCCCGCAGATCCCATCCCACAGATCACGCGGATCTTAATGGATTTTCACGGATGTATTAGGTGCTGACTTCTGGCTCCTGACGCTTCCTGACGGTGGCGGCTCTGTTGGAAACTTCTGAATTCTGGATTCTGGATTCTGAATTCTCTCTCCCGGCTCCTTCCTCTTCCTGCGGTGCCTGGTGAGCGATCACCCAGGAAGGTCGACCGGTCGTCTGAGCGCGTGTGTAAAGGATTCGGTGAACAACCGTCCAGTTTGAGAAGATGGCGATTACCCATAGCACTGGGTCCATGTAGTAAAAGGAGCCAATGATGAGAAGAACGATCCGCTCAGGTCGCTCTAGAAAACCGACCTTGCACCGAGGAATTAAGGATTCTGCTCGGGCGCGGGTATAACTCGTGAGCACAGATCCCATCATAACCACGCCCACCAGAACCACATAGTTCATTCGATCCTGCTGTCCATACCAGATAATCAGTCCCAGATACATGATGAGATCTGAATAGCGGTCCATCACCGAATCGAAAAAAGCTCCGAACGGAGTTTCGGAGTTGGCCTTCCGGGCCACCATTCCGTCGACCATGTCGAACAGTCCGGCAATGATCAAAATGACCCCGGCAGCCCCGAAGCGGCCGCGGGCGAAGGCGTAGGCCGTGGCGATGCTCATCACAAATCCTAGAAAAGTGAGGTGGTTGGGATTAATATGAAGAACAGCAAGTATTTTGACGATCACTCTGAGGATGATTTGGGCACCCTCACCGATTTTTTGGGAAATCATTTTTCCGAGTCTTTAGAAAAGTTCGAGTTTGATGGTTAGAAACTTTCTGGGGTTCTGGCGGAAATCGTAGAGTAACTTAAGAACTTCCGAAGAAGCCTGATTCAAATTCTGGTAGAGTTGCTCATCCTTGGCCAATCGGCCTAAGGTACCCTTACCTTGCTCGATATCGCCGATAAAAGCTGCAAAGCGGTCCAGGGACTGGCGTAACTCTTTGTAAAGTTGATCATCGGTGGACAACTTACCCAATGTCCCCTGACCCTCGTCCATGCGCCCAGTGATACGCTCAATATTCCCCACCAGTCGTTCGCTTTTTTCATAGATGGAAGGATCGTTGACAATTTTTCCTAGGGTCCCCTCTCCCTGCTCAATTCGCACCAAGACCTTCTGTAATCGATCGGTCGCGTCGTCAATTTTATCATATACCTCCTGCTCCTGAACCAGACGAGCGATAGTCCCCTCACCTTGTCTGACATCGTGGATTAGCTCGGTGGCCTGGTCAACTGTCTGGCTGGCGTGGATCACGGCTTGATTGAGATTGTCATAGAAGGCAACGTCGGTAATAAACTTACCTACAGTGCCCTCCCCTTCGGAAAGTTCTGACAGGATACTGTTCAGCTTGTTGGAGAGAACCTCTAAGTTGGCGAGAACGTCATCAGCACCCGTGATCAGCTCCCGGAATCCGGGCTGGCTGGTGCCCGTCACCACGACCACTTCCCGCGTTCCTGTCCCCAGCCCCAGCCACTCGTCCACTGGATCTTTTACCACGGGTGGAGCGGAGGGACTTCTTCCCAAGGAAATCTCAATGTACTTATCTCCCAGTAACCCAATGGAGCCCAGTGAAATATTGCTGTCCTCTCGGATGCGGTCGCGGTACTCTGACCTAATCTGCATCACTACCACGATGTTCTGCAGGTTTCCCCGTGCGCTCTCGATATCTTCTTGAACCTCCTCAAGCCTGTTCTGCCGGGCATTTAGTAGATCCTGAAGGTTATCCACCTCTCGTTTTAGTGTTCTGACCTGACGAGACCCTTCTCCGTATTGTTGCACCGCTTGATCGTATCGAGCTTCGACACGCCGGAGGTCCTCCCCAGTTTTGGCAATTTGCTGCTGGAGCTGCTCCGATATCTGAGTGAGCTCCTCAATCTGCTGAAGAAATCGCTGGTTAGACTGCGTGTCGGGAAGTTGGCCAGGATCTATGTGGACGTCGATAACGTTCCCCACCTCAACACCGGCCAGAAGCACAATGTCTCCGCGTTTCAATCCGGAAACATTATTCAGGTAAGTTTTTGCATAAAAGGTTTCTTCAAACAAGCCGACCCGTGTCCCAATGGTAAAAATGGCCATGCCAAGAATGACACAGGTGACCAGGACGAAGATTCCCACTTTAAGTTCTGAAAAACTGGATCTACCCCTTGCGTCCATGGTTGTTCCTCACTTTTTTGATGTTTTTTGGGCTGAGGCTCGTAGGGGCGAGCCGCTGGCTCGCCCGAACTGTTCTCGCCGCATCGTTTGGTGCGGGTGAGCCACCGGCTCACCCCTACGGAGCCGCCGGCTCGCCCCTACCAGGATTCCTGGCAGCCTGCAGAATTTTTCAAGCTCAGTCCATAATCATTTACGTCAAAAACTCCTGGATATATGCATCGTCGACCTCTTTCAGTGCTTCGTCGCTTCCCTCAAAAAGGACGGTCCCATCCTTCAGCATCACGAAGCGGGTGTTGATAAGGCAAAGGTTCCCTCCCTCGCTTTTGAACGCCAGGTGTCCGTCCGGTTGAACTTCTGCGAACTCACTGGCTAGAGTCATAGCTGATTCAAGGTTATGGGTGACAAAGAGTGAAGAAACCCCCTCCAGGTCGCGCAGCCTGATGACCAACTCGCAAATTGTGTGACCCGTAATGGGGTCTAAACCAGCTGTCGGCGAGTCATAGAGCAAGATTTGGGGATTTCCCACAAGAGCGCGCGCAATTCCAACTCGACGTCTCATCCCACCGGAGAGCTCTGAAGTAAACTTGTCAATTACATCCTCCAGGTCCACGAAGCCGAGTAACTTTCTGACCACCTTTTCAATTTGTTCCTCTCTGTAAGTTCCATCCTCTCGCATTTGGTAAGCGACGTTCTCGCCCACGGTGAGCGAATCAAAAAGCGCCCCCTCCTGGAAAACCATGCCGATTTTCCTGCGGATAGGCATCAGTTCCGCTTCATCAAGATGGGTGATGTCCTGATCCTCGACAAAGACCCGGCCCGAGTCAGGTTTGACCAATCCCAGCACCATTTTCAGAATAGTGGTCTTTCCTGATCCGCTTCCCCCCAGGATGACCTTCGTTTCAGCGGGCTGAACCTCCATGCTGAAGTCGCGCAGCACTACCTGTTCATCGAAAGATTTGAACACATGTTCAAAGCGAATAGCACTCAATATCTCAACTCCAGAATGATCTTGCTCAGAAAAAAGTCCGCGATGATCACAAGAATGGAAGCAGTGACGACAGCTTGCGTAGTGGATCGACCGACACCACGTGTCCCTCCCGTCGTGCGAAGGCCAAAATAGCAGCCAATCATACCGATGATGAATCCGAAAACCACCGGCTTGATTAACCCTTCCAGCGCATCATTGTAAGTGAGCGAACGCAGGGCTGTGTTCCAATACAAAGACGTGTTCAATTTGAGAGTATACAACGAAACAATCCAACCTCCGATCAACCCAAAAAGGTCAGCTGCTACGGTGAGGAGGGGAAGCATCGTAGTAGTGGCAATCATTCGGGGGGTGACCAGTTTCTTGGTCGGATCTGTCCCCAGGGCTCGCATGGCGTCGATTTGCTCCGTAACAACCATCGAGCCCAACTGCGAGGCGATCCCCGAGCCGACTCGCCCGGCAGTCATCAACGCCGTCAAAACCGGTGCTAACTCGCGCACCAGGGAGAGAGACACGAGTTGCCCGGTCAAGTGCACCGCTCCGAAAGCCTTTAGCGACTTCGCGGATTGAAGGGCCAGCACGCCGCCGGTGAAAAAACCGGTCAGGATGATGATAGGAACCGATCCAGTGCCGATAATGTCCATTTGCCGAAGGGTATCTTGCAGGTAGCGGGGC
>JALLOM010000015.1 GCA_027717865.1 Acidobacteria bacterium AH-259-O06
TGGGCATTGGCGGAATTGGGAAGTCGTAAAATGGAATTGACTCGATGCTTGCCGTTTTGAAAGAGCACGCGTCAAAGTGAGTTGCCGATTCTTGATTGCGGGGTGGCAAACGCTCTGCTAAGATCTCTTCAAGCTCAAAGACTCAAAAGAGGAGAGATGAAACAGAAAACCTTTTTAGCAGGGGCTATAGTGGTCGGATTGATAGCGGTGGCTGCTCGGGGGCAGCACGAGATTCGGCTGCACAGACTTGAGCAAGGCCGTTTGGGATTCATGGCGCGGGATGTCACACAGGTCGATGTGCGGAAGCTGCAGCTCCCGCGGGAAGCCGGGGTCTATGTGGAGCAGGTGGAAGAAGACACGGCCGCTGCTGAGGCCGATCTGCAGGAGGGAGATGTGATCCTAGAGTATGCAGGCCTTCCGATCTTGAGCGTGAGGCACTTTCAACGGCTGATTTCCGACACCCCACCTGCTCGAAGAGTCGAACTCAGTGTGTTCCGCAGCGCTCAGCAGATCAAAAAGACCATTACAGTGGGCAAACAATACGGTTTAGTACCTCATCCCGTTCAGCCGGAGACCCCGCGAGATCGTGCTTGGGATCGTCCCGGCGCCCATTTTCGGGTGGAGCCTGATCGATCTGGCGGTGCTTTCTTTTTCTTTTCCGAACGGCCTCGACTGGGTATCACCGGAGGGAATCTCACCGAGCAGTTGGCAGATTTTCTGGGTGTCCCAGGAAAGAAAGGTGTGCTGGTGGTAGAGGTCCGGGAGAAGACTCCCGCCAAGAGGGCGGACTTGAGGGCGGGAGATGTCATCATTTCAATTGACGGCCGCCCACTGCAGAGTCTCTATGAGCTGTCCAGCCGCTTAAGGGAAGAGACCCACGAGCTAGGAATCGTACGTGACAAGATGGTCGAGCAAGTAACTGTGCAATTGGAGCCGAAGAAGCAAAAAGGGACTCGATTCTGATCGGGCCAGTGTGGTCACAAAGGATACCGCTCCAGCTTATGGCAAACCTACTTGAACCCCTCTTTATAGGAAGGACGCTGAGAGTGCTCGCTGGGATCGGGTGTTTTTACTTCGCCTTCTACGTGTTTCATCTGCCGGTTGACTTTGGGGAATTGGTCGCTGTGATGATCCTGGGGCTCTTGGGACTTTCGTTTGTCCTGGGAGGCCTCCTGGCGAACCCCGGGTGTGAAGTGACAGCGCTCCCTAACCTCATTCTGAAAAGGAAGCAGCATTTCTTCTGACTCGTCTTTTCGCCCTTGGATAGGGCGGAACGTTGGCTGCGCGAAGCTTTCCGCAGATGAGGCTTGTTGGCTCCGGTAAGGGGCAAAGTCCGGTGAAATCAACAGGAAAGCTGGAGCGGGAAAGGGGATTCGAACCCCCGACTTCAACCTTGGCAAGGTTGCACTCTACCACTGAGTTATTCCCGCTCAAATTCGAAAACAATCATAAAATTGACCTCCTCTTTTTGTCAACTGGCGCCAGAGGGGTCACAGCGTGAATTTCCAATTTTGGAGTCTTGAATCACTGAGGTTGAGCGTCCTCAGTCAAAATTGGAAATTCACGCTGTGACCCCTGTGGACTTCGCACTTTTTCACTCTCAATCGTTTTAGCTAGCGAGATGTTGAAAAAGTCTTCCGATGGCTCGGTACTGACCCGTTCAGGTCAGGCGCGTAAACCTTGGTGGTTCCCCCTTCGGGTCGGTCCCAAAGATCTGGGAAGGTGGGGCGAGTGGATCGCACTGAAACACCTCAGGAGGCTAGGATGGGACATCATCGCCCAAAACTGGAAAGGCCTTGGCGGCGAAGTCGATCTTATCGCCTATGACGGACCCTTCTTGGTCTTCGTCGAGGTGAAAACCCGGCGCCTACCCAACCGCCTACCGCCGGAGGACAACGTGGGCACTGAAAAAGAGAAAAAGCTCGATCAGTTGGCTTTCGAGTTTCTCCTGCGCTACGAGATTTCCGATACTCCTGTTCGAATTGATGTCATTGCGGTCGAAACGCCGAATGTTCGCCACTTCCTCCTGCGACACTACATGACCTAGCCCCTAGCCGGGTTGCTAATCACATCTGATTGAGCACTTCACGAATGATGCGGATTCCCTTGAGGAGTTCCTCTTCAGTGATATTCAGTGCCGTTCGAAAACGGACCGAGCGCTCTCCACAGGGGAGTATGATTAAGCCATTCTGGAAGAGTCTTTTCCGAAAGCGCCCTTCGAATTCCGCATCAGGAAGATCAAAGGCACAAAACAGGCCAATACCTCGAGTGTTGGAAACCTTTGCCGGAAACTCCTCCTCTAGCTGGTGCAGTTCCCGAAGAAGGATGTCACCCATTCGGCGGGAGTGCTCCAGCACGTTTTCCTCTTCGAAGATTTCCAGGTAGAAGCGGCAGCGCACCATGTCGACCAGATTGCCGCCCCAGGTGGAATTCAGCCGGCTGGCGACATAAAAAACATTTTCCTGAACTTCGTTGATCCGGTCGCTGACCAAAATTCCGCAAACTTGAGACTTTTTGCCGAAAGCCAAGATGTCGGGTCTGACGTAATGTTCAAAGGCCCACATTCGCCCGGTGGCCCCGAAGCCCGTCTGGACTTCGTCGTAAATAAACAGGATGTCATTTTCGTCACAAATGCGGCGAAGTTCCCGGTGAAACTCCGCTCGGAAGTGGTTGTCCCCCCCTTCTCCTTGAATTGGCTCCAAAACGAGACAGGCGATGTCTTCCGGGATTTTCTCGAGAATCGCCTGGATCTGGTCTAAAGCTTTTCTTTCCAGCTCCTCGACGCGGAGCAGGTTTTCACCTTCCAACGGAAAATGACATTTGGGATTGACGATGCGAGGCCAATCAAATTTCGGAAAATACTGAATCTTGCGCAGATCGGCTGTATTGGTGAGCGAAAGTGTATAACCGGATCGGCCGTGAAAGGCTTCCTGAAAATGGATGACCTTGTATCCTCTCTCTTCTTTCACCCCGCGAGCAAAGTTCTTTCGGACTTTCCAGTCAAAAGCCGTCTTTAGCGCGTTTTCGACTGCAAGCGCTCCCCCGTCGATAAAGAACATGTATTTCATGAAGTCTGGTTTAGCCAGGCGCGCAAATGTATCCACGAACTCCGCCATCTCCCGAGAATAAGCGTCGGTATTGGAAGGCTTTTGAATGGCAACACGAGCAAGTTCTTCAAGGACCTCCCTTGAGCTCATACGCGGATGATTGAAACCCAAAGGGTTGGTGGCGTAGAAGGAGAAAAAGTCGAGGAAATATCCATTCGTTTGGGCATCATAAAGATAAGAACCCCGACTCTTCTCCAAATCCACGACCACGTCGATTCCCTCGGCTGGCATGTAGCGGGCAATCAACCCGTGGACTTGATTCACTGCAAATTTTAACTGGCTCTTTTCCATCGGGTCCCTTCTTTTGTATCCTCAAGAATGATTCCTCGATGAGCCAGCAGATGACGAATCTCATCCGCCCGTTGGTAGTCGCGCTGGCGACGCGCCTCCTCGCGCTCTTCAATCAATTCGATGATCTCTTCATCTTCCAAGCGCTGCTCTTCGACCTGGAAGACGGCAAATACCTGATTGGCATCGGCGAAGAGACTGAGGATCTGATTCCGGTTGGCCGCTCCCACTTCCCGGCGCTCCAACAGGATGTTGGTTTCCTTAATCAGATCGAACAAAGCAGCCAGCGCAACGGAGGTGTTCAGGTCATTGTCCAACCCTGCTTCAAAATCACTACGGGCCCTGGCCACTCTTTCCGACAAATCTCGGTTCTCAGGTCGATCATCGGATACTTCCCGAATGCGTAATAAGAAGTCGTTAATCCGCCGCAGTGCCGAGTGCGAGTCTCCCACTCCCGCGAATGTAAAATTCAACTGTTTGCGATAATGCACGGATTGAAGGAGATAGCGTACGGCAAGCGGATCACAGCCGCGATCCATCAGATCTCTCAATGTGTATTGATTTCCCTTGGACTTGGCCATCTTCTCGCCCTCGACCAATAGAAACTCGCAGTGCATCCAGTGGCGCACGAAGGGCTTGCCCGTGGCTCCCTCACTTTGGGCGATCTCATTTTCGTGGTGAGGAAAAATCAGATCCACTCCTCCACAGTGAATGTCAAAGCTCCCTCCCAGATATTTCATGCTCATGGCCGAGCACTCAATGTGCCAACCCGGACGTCCAGGCCCCAGTGGTGTATCCCAAGAGGTCTCACCCTCTTTTTTCGCCTTCCACAGAACGAAGTCCCGGGGGTTCTCCTTCGTATATTCGTCCGCATCAATCCGACCTTCTATTTGCACCTCCGACAGATCCAGATGGGAGAGCCTGCCATAGTCGCCAAAGGAGCTGATTCGGTAGTAAATAGAGCCGTCACTCTCATAGGTGTATCCTTTGTTGCGCAGCTTGAGGATCAATTCGACCATCTCGTCAATGTGTTCCGTGGCATAAGGTATGATCTCCGGTGTCTCGATCCGAAGCTTTTCAATGTCTTCAAAGAAGGCTCTTGCATACTGAGCCGTATACTCTTTGATGGAAAGGCCCGCTTTTCTGGCGTTGTTAATGATCTTGTCGTCCACATCTGTCATGTTCATCACATGCAGAAGAGGAAAACCCTTGTATTTGATGTAGCGCCGAAGGAGGTCCTGGAGGATAAAGGTTCGAAAGTTCCCGATGTGCACAAAGTCATACACGGTCGGCCCGCATGTGTACATGCGAACCGTTCTCCCATCCAGCGGCTTCAATTCCTTCACCTGCCGAGTCTGCGTGCTGTATACTCTCAGAGCCATAGAGCGCTGCAGAACAGCTTAGCATGTTGCGGCGTCGATGTTCACGGTGCCAAGATGAGAGCCTCACCTATCTTGTGACGCCACTTTAACCATGTATAGATTGCCTCGATGCTCCACCAGGTGAGGTTTCAGTGACTGCAGGTCATGCCAACCGGATTCCTGAGTGAGGATGTAATATTGATCCTGAGGTCGGTCTCGGAAGTGATCGCGCAGGGATTTAAGATCAGGCACAGACTCCTTCGTGGTTTGGTAATTCGTGTAGTAGTGGGCGCTGTGATGAAAATAGCGGTAAAGAATCAGCGGTTCTTTGGGGGAGACCCATGGGACAATTAAGCGGCAAAGATCCCGAGCGGAGTGGTAATCGTCCACCACAGGAGCCGCCTTCCAAAACATGAGTGCCGCAAATAAGGTCATAGCCCCAACCAGAGATAAGAAAACGCCCAGAGGGCGGCGTTTCCGATACTCGACGCAAGCCCATCCGAACCCTGCCAAGATTGGCGAAGATAGAAGGATTCCGACGGGGAGTGCGTGATAAACTGAGTAAAAACGCCAAAACAACACACCAACGACCAGGAGAACAAATCCTCCAAGAGCTGCTAATTGGCCTGGCATGGAACGGTAGGTGAGCAAGTCACCTCTGAGGTAGTGGTCCCACTCTATTGCAACAATCACGGCCAGTGGAGGCAGGACGGGTAGAATATATCCCGCCAGTTTGCTCTCGCTCACTGAAAAGAAAGCTAAGGGCACTACTACCCACAACCACAGAAATAGGTCCGGCCGCTCAGAGGAACTGAGAAGATGAGAACGCTCGCGCCAGGCACGGAGGACGGCCGAGCCGAGGAAACAAACCCAGGGGAAAAAGCCCGTCGCCAAAACAACCAGGTAGTACCAGAAAGGTTGTGAGTGATGGTGGATGTTCGTTACAAAGCGCGCCAGATGGTGGTTGATCCAGAAGGTCGCTACAAAGCCATATCCGTTTTCCTGCCACACTTGCCAAAACCATGGTACCGCGGTCACCAAGAATAGAGCTGCCCCCAAGGCGATCCGGCCCCAGTTCCAAGGGACTTTCGGTGCCAGCAGAAAATAAAGGACAAAAACCGAGGCGAAGAGAACCGCCGCCACCGGACCTTTGGCCAACACAGCGAGGCCTAATGCCAAACCTGTGCCTGCCGTCCACAGGATTGAGTTGCTGCGGGTGGCTTGAAAGCCACAGACCATCGCCGCGCTGAGCATTGCCAACAGAGGCATATCGGTGCTGGCAGCACGAGCATAGACAAAAAAGAGGCCAGAGGTGCATAGAACCAGGACGGTAAAGACGGCGGCCCGGCTACCTGCTAAACCGAAGGTGAGCAAAGCCATAGTCAGCAGCGTCACAAGGGCCAGAGCCGCCACTGGGAGCCGTGCTGACCATTCGTGAACTCCAAAGAGTTGAAAGCTTCCCGCCTCGAGCCAAAACAACAAGGGAGGTTTTTCCAACCAGGGAAGGAAATTCAAGGTCGGCGTCACGTAGCTGCCACGCAGGTTCATCTCCTCGCCAATGCGGGCATAACGAGGCTCATCAGCACCAACAAAGGCCAGGTTACCAAGCTGATAAAACAGGCTCAGATAGACAACACTCCCGCAAAACAGCGCCACCAACCACCGCTGAGACACGGACGCCATTGTAAGAGCAATAGAGCAGAAGAGCAAAAGAGCAAAAGAGAGCGGAGTTGAACATTCCACTCTCTTTTGCTCTTTTCTCTACGCCAAGCGCGCCGCGGGCGCGCTTCCGCGTTAGTACATCCCGCCCATATCACCGTGCGGAGACGGAGCAGCCGCCTTTTCTTCTTCCGGTACTTCCGTGACCAGGGCTTCTGTCGTCAAGAGCAAACTCGCAATGGAAGCTGCGTTTTGCAAAGCGGTGCGAGTCACCATGGTGGGATCGATGACGCCCGCTTCCACCAGGTTTTCATACTTCTCTGTTTCAGCGTTAAAACCGAAGTTGGGATCCTCGCTTTCAGCGACTTTAGCCACCACAATGGCACCTTCGTGACCAGCATTCTGGGCAATCAGGCGCAGTGGTTCCTCAAGCGCACGCCTGACGATGTTAACACCAGTTTGCTCATCTTCTTGCTCCAGCTTGAATTTTTCCAGGCCCTTCATGGCGCGCAGGAAAGCCACTCCGCCACCCACTACGATGCCCTCTTCAGCTGCCGCTTTAGTGGCATGCATGGCATCCTCAACGCGGGCCTTCCTTTCTTTCAGCTCTGTCTCAGTAGCCGCACCAACTTTGATTACGGCCACACCACCAACTAGCTTGGCCAGCCGCTCCTGCAGCTTCTCACGGTCATAGTCGGAGGTGGTCTCTTCGATCTGAGTGCGAATCTGTTTGACTCGACCAGCAATGTCCTCCTGCTCGCCGGCACCTTCAATAATGGTGGTGTTGTCCTTGTCAATGGTGACTTTCTTAGCCCGGCCAAGATCTTCAAGTCCTACGTTCTCCAACTTGATTCCAAGATCTTCGGAGATCACTTTACCGCCTGTCAAAGTCGCGACATCTTCCAGCATGGATTTCCTACGATCACCGAAACCTGGCGCTTTCACAGCAGCGGCCTGCAGTGTGCCCCTCAACTTGTTAACCACCAGAGTCGCCAAAGCCTCTCCTTCGAGGTCCTCGGCCACCACCAGGAAGGGTTTACCGGTCTTCGCCACCTGTTCCAACAGCGGCAGCATATCCTTCATGGAGCTGATCTTCTTCTCGTGCAAAAGAATGTAGACGTCCTCGAGAGTAGACTCCATACGCTCCGGGTCAGTCACGAAGTAAGGGGAGAGATAGCCGCGATCAAACTGCATACCCTCAACAACTTCCAAAGACGTCTCGATCGTTTTGGCTTCTTCTACGGTGATGACGCCATCTTTACCAACCTTCTTCATGGCTTCGGCAATGATCTCGCCGATGGTTCGGTCGTTGTTGGCGGAGATCGCTCCCACCTGAGCGATCATGTCACCCTTGACGGGGTTGGAGAGCTTTTTGATGTCCTCAACGGCTTTGTCGACCGCCTTCTCAATGCCGCGCTTCAAGGCCATCGGATTGGCACCGGCGGTGACCGTCTTGAGCCCCTCGCGGACCATGGCCTGCGCAAGAAGGGTCGCCGTAGTGGTTCCATCACCAGCCACATCACTGGTCTTGCTGGCCACTTCACGAAGCATGGCAGCACCAACTTTCTCCAGACCCTCCAGCTCAATCTCCTTGGCCACCGTGACCCCGTCCTTGGTGATCACCGGAGAGCCGAATTTCTTCTCTAAAACAGCATTGCGACCCTTGGGGCCAAGTGTAATCTTGACCGCATCGGCCAATGTGTTCACGCCTCGAATCAAAGCTCGGCGGGCGTCCTCGCCATGAGTTACCTCTTTGGCTGCCATATGTCTTCTCCTTTTTTCTTGAAATTTTACAAACTCTTAAACTCTAAATTTTTCCTACTCTTTTCTCCGCCTTTGCTCCTTTATGCCTTAACTTTAGCCTTCTTTCCGACCAAAACCCCCAAAACCTCATCTTCGCGCATGATCAGGTACTCCTCATCATCCAACTTCACTTCCGTTCCCGCATACTTTCCAAAGAGGATCCGATCTCCCTCCTTCACCGACATTTTAAGTTTCTGCCCACTGTCGAGAACCTTTCCCTCTCCCACAGCAACAACCTCACCCTCTTGAGGTTTTTCCTTGGCGGTATCGGGAATGACAATCCCACCCCGAATCTCCTCTTCTTCGACGTCAAATCGCTTGACCAGAATTCGATCTTGTAAAGGTTTAATCTTCATAGATCAGTCACTCCTTTCTTACTGTAAGTTCAAAAACAATCTAAATCTTAGGTTTGTAGAATCTAAACCTGACAATCAATCTGTTGCTATATTAGCACTCTCCCGGGGAGAGTGCTAATATAGCAACACTCTCTTTCCGGTGTCAAGTAGTCATATAAGACAACATTTTTCTCAATTCAACTTTCGCTGGTCAGAATCTTGGCTTAAAATCAAGAGCTGAGATTAATCAGGTTTTTCCTTCAATCCGAGAAATGCAGGACGAGATGCATTCCCAACAGGACGTCGGCATGAAGACACTCGACCTACCTGGAATTCGCAAGGTACATCGAGGAAAAGTCCGGGAGATGTTTGGCCTGAACGGCCAGCTTCTCATGGTTGCGACGGATCGGATTTCTGCCTTTGACGTGGTACTGCCCAATACCATCCCTAAAAAAGGGAAAGTCTTAACCCAGCTTTCTTCCTTCTGGTTTGGCCAGCTAAAAGAAATCGTCGACAATCACCTGATATCCGATCAAGTGCGGGATTTTCCAATTTCGCTGCAGTCTTTCAGGGAACAACTTGCAGGTCGCTCGATGCTGGTTCGCAAGTGTCGTCCCCTTCCCATTGAATGTGTGGTGCGCGGGTATCTGGCCGGATCAGGCTGGAAAGAATATTGCCAGAGTGGAACCATCTGTGAGATCCAGTTGCCCCGCGGACTGCGCCAGTCGGAGGAGCTGCCCCAACCGATCTTTACCCCTGCTACCAAAGCAACAAGTGGCCATGACGAGAACATCAGTTTTGAACGCGCGACAGAGATCCTCGGAGCTGACTTAGCGAAGCAGGTTCGAGACTTAAGCCTTCAGATTTATAATCGAGCTCGGGAATACGCTCTGCAGAGAGGTATTATCGTTGGTGACACCAAGTTCGAGTTCGGTCTGGAAGGGTCTCGTCTACTGCTCATTGACGAGGCCCTGACACCCGATTCTTCTCGATTCTGGCCTGCTGATCGTTATGAACCCGGGAAATCTCAGGCTTCCTTTGACAAACAGTTCATCCGCGATTTTCTGCAGACGCTGGATTGGGACAAGACTCCGCCGGCACCCCAACTGCCCGACTCTATCGTGGAGGCTACCTCAAGGCGCTACCTAGAGGCTTACCATCGGCTAACGGGGAAAGACCTGGATGAAGGTTCATAACCTTTGTTGACGTCCATGCCTGCCCCACCGCTACCGTCAGTGAGGTCAGAGTGAGCCGGTGGCTCGCCCCGCGCAAACATGCAGCGAGATTGGTTCGGGCGAGCCACCGGCTGGCCCCTACAGAGGGCACCGCGAAAATGCAACCGCGCATCACGTCAATTCGCTAGTTTGCGCGATTTTTTGAGCGGATTTGGTGTTAGAACCCCTCATAATGGTGGACAGTTTGAATTTCCTCGATACTAATGGCCCCAGTCATTGTTGCAGCGAGGCGTGCTCATGAAAGCTCCAGGGCCGCAAATCAAGGACGTACTCGAAAGTGTCATTGATGAGATGGTGGCCAAGGGAATCTACTGGTCCGAGGCGACCTCACAATTCGAAAAGCTTTTTATCCTCCGGGTTCTTCAGCAAACCAATGGAAATCTGAGCCGTGCAGCGGAAACCATGGGCATCCACCGCAACACGCTCTCGAAGAAGATCAGGGAATACGACATTCAGAAGAAGCGAAGGTCTTGATAATAGGAGCCAGGAGACAGGAGACAGGTTCCAAGTGGAAGGTTGAAAAGTTGTGTTGAAAACTTGAAATTGAAAAAGCCACTGTCAGGTTGAATCTTCAACTTTTCACCTGGAACCTGGAACTTGGCTCCTGACTCCTGACTCCTGACTCCTGGCTCCTGGCTCCTTCAAATCAAGTCGGACCGAGACGATCTGGGAGATGCCGGGCTCTTGCATCGTGACGCCGAATATGGCATCCGCCGTTTCCATGGTGCGCTTATTGTGGGTGATGATAATGAACTGGGTCTGTTGGCTCATTTGCCGGATCAGTTGTGTAAAACGCATGATATTAGAATCGTCAAGAGCAGCGTCTACTTCATCCAGGACACAAAAACGGCTGGGCCGGTAGGTAAAAAGTGCCATCAGAAGGGCGAACACCGTCAGTACCTTTTCTCCACCCGAAAGAAGCATCACATTTTGAAGTTTCTTTCCCGGCGGCTGAGCATAGATGTCAATACCGCTCTCCAGGAGATCGTCCTCGTCTAAAAGCCGCATCCCACATTCTCCGCCCCCAAATAACTTCTGAAAGATTGCATTGAAGTGCAGATTAATCGAGTCAAAGGCCTTGCGAAACCTCTCGCGGCTTTTGCGGTTAATCTCCTGAATGGCGCGCGTCGTGTCGGCGATTGATTCTTCAATGTCTTGCCGCTGAGAGCGCAGGAAATCGCGGCGCTCTTCACTTTCCTGGTACTCTTGCAAAGCGGCCATATTAATGGGGCCGAATTTCTCAAGGCGATCCTTAAGCTCTTCGTATCGATTGAAAACTCCCTCCAAAGACATCTCCTGTGGTTCTCCTCCGACAGCAGCCTCATCGAGAGACATTTGAAGCTGCTCCAGACACTGCCGGCTGATGTTTTGGAGCTGGGTTTCCAACCGGGCTCGCTCGATATCCAGCTGAGCGCGCTTTTCCTGCAAATCAGTCTTGCGATCCCGCAAATCGACCAGCAGCTTCTCCGTTTCCGGATAGTTCTCTTTCCAGGTCATGTATTCCTGTTCCTTCTCTTGGAGAGTGGAAGTGAGCTTTTTCTCCTTTTCCTGGTATTTCCCCAAGTCCGATCTTAAACTTTGAAGTGCCATCCTCATGCTCTTCAAGTGTTCCTCACTCTGATCCCCTGCTGCCCGAGTAAGTTCTTTGCGAGCCTCAAGTCCGTTTCGCTGCTCTTCTATGCGTTCCAAAGTTCGCTTCAGTGCTGAGCGACGCTCATCCAGGACCTTACGATCGGACGAAACCAAATGAAGCTGCTCCAGCATGCGACCGAACTCTACTTTTAGCTGCTGTAAGAATTTCCGGCTCTGTGAGAGCATTCGCTCAACCGTTGCCTGAGAGGCTTTCTCTTCGTTTAACTGTTCTTCGACCTCACTGACTTTCCGTCTCTGCTGCTTGCGTTCAAGATCCAGTTGAGTCAATTCACCATCAACGACCTTCAGTGCCTGCTTTTCGCGGCGCTCTTCACCCTCCCACTGCCCTTGTTCGTGAGTCAAACCGATAACTTGCTTTTCTAACTCAAGAAGGGATTCTTGGTTTTCATCGAAAAACTTCGAGGCGGCGCCAAGTTGTTCTTGCCCTTCGTCCTGTTCGTTTCGTAACCCCGCCAGCTTCTTTTGCAGCTGAAGGATTTGTTTTTCCAGCTCTGTCTTCTTCCGCTTCAAGCTGAGAAGGCCTAGTTTGTCTGCCCGAACGGCGCCGGCCGACAGCAACCCCCGTGGCGTTAAGGATTCACCCTGCAAAGTGATAAAGGTGTTCTCAGGATACCTCTGAGCGAGTCCAAAAGCACGGCCAAGGTCTGAAACCACAATCGCCTGTGCTCTCTGGGGAAGAACACGATGGAAAGCGCTTTTGACTTCAGGTTTCATCTGCAACAGATCGCTCAATGTCCCGTAAACACCTTCCTCGGTTGATAAATCGACAGCGGGTTCTTGGCCACTGTCTTTATCAAAGCCATTGGAGGACGAAAGCGCCAAGAAGGTACACTTACCGCTCTTCAACGTCCTCAGCTCAGAAAGGCCCAGCACTGCTTGCTCCAAGGAATCGACAAGAATGTATTCAAGCTCTTTATCGAGAAACTCTTCCACCAATCGTTCATACTGAGGGCTGGTTTGGACAAAATCAGCCAGCGTGCCCCCCGCCTTCACGGTTCGGCTGGCGTAAAGATGCTTCAGGAATTTCTGCACCCCTTCGCTGTATTGGGAGTGATTGAGTTCGATTTCTTGAAGCGACTGAAGGCGTTCTCGATGGGCAATTAGCTGGTTATTGATTTCCCCGGCGTATCCCTCGAGTTCCTCCAGCTGTCTTTCTAGATCTTTTTTCTTATCTTCCTGCTTACGCAGCCTTTGGCGGAGATGAGCCATTTGTGATTTCTTTTTCTCCAGGCGACTCCTGGTTTCTTTCAAACGAGCTGTGCTCTCTTTCAGCCGCAAAGAATGCTGGGAACGTTCTTTTTCCAAGCGCTCATGAGTGGATTGAGCAGCCTTCAGCCGCTGTTCCAGCTGCTCTTTGAGATTACTTAAAGAAACAGTATGGGCGGATAGCCGAACCAGCCGGCTTCGCACTTCTTCAAGCCGATTTTCGGCTTCTTCCGTCTCTGTCTTATAGCGGTCGACCAACTCAGCCTGCTTCTTCACATTGGCCTCAACTCGCTTCTCTTCCTCATCCAGTGCTGAGCATTCCGATTGGAACCGAGCCAATTCTCCCTCGACCTTTTCCAAAGACTGTGCAATGGTCTGTTGCTCGGCGGCATTTGCTTTCAAGGATTTTTGGGTGGCTTCAATTTGCTCTTGATGGTACTGAATTGAATTCTCACTCCGGTCTACTTCCAGTCGAATTCCCGACAGACTCTGCCGCAGCTCAAACAAGTGTGTTTCCAGTCTCTCTCTCTTCTCCACAGCCTTTCGGTGAGCTTGTTCACGCTGAGAAAGTTCTTTCTTCAGTTCTTCTTCCAAGGTTTTGTGCTGTTCCAACTCTCGGAGGAGAACTTCCAGTTGCACCTTCAACTCTTGTGCCTGCAACACCAGTCTTTGTCGTTGAACCTGTCGAAATTTCTCTTTGACTTCCCGGTAGCGGCGAGCTTTGGCAGCCTGACGCGTCAGCGAGCGAAGCTGTCGTTCTATCTCTGCGATGATATCGTTGACACGGACCAGATTCTGCTGCGCCAGTTCCAGTTTCAATTCGGCACTGCGACGTCGGCTCTTGTAACCTGTAATACCGGCGGCCTCTTCGATGACCGCACGTCGTTCCAGAGCTCTGGCACTCAGGAACCACTCAATCTTTCCCTGTGCGATAAGCCCATAAGAAGCAAACCCCAGCTCAGCTTCTTCCAATACGGTATGGACATCTTTCAAACGACAACGTCGCTGGTTGATTGAATAGACGCTCTCGCCAGAGCGGTAGAGTTTGCGGCCGATCTGCAGTCTCTCGCCTGAAAAGTCGGCTTTCTTCAAAACGATTGGCTTGTCGTCTGTTCGAGAGAAGACAAGTGTTGTTTCAACGAACCCGGAGGGCCTGCGTTTGCGGGTCCCGCTAAATATTACATCCTCCATTCGCTCGCCGCGCAGGCTGTAGGCGCTCTGAATACCCAATACCCAGCCGATGGCATCAGCCAGGTTTGATTTGCCACAACCATTGGGTCCGATCATGCAGGCGATCCCTTCCCCAAACCGGATGTGGGTTTTCTCGGCAAAGGACTTAAACCCAATTAGTTGCAGCGAATCAAGTTTGAGCATATGGTGAGGGATCAGAGCCGGGGGGTAGGGGTCTGACCCCTACCCCCCGGCTCTGATCCCCTTTAATTATGACAGGGGGCACTGACAAAAGCGCTGCCATTGACCGGAAGAATTGCCACTCGATATACTGTTAGCGCTACTTGAGTGAAGATTGTTTCCAAAATGAAGTCTCAACGACTCGTTATTTGCTTATCTCTGTTTTTGCTGGCGGCCATACAAATTACCGCTCAGTCCGCTGATCTTTATCCGCTGGAATTGGTCAAGCCTGGACAAAAGGGATATGGGAAAACCGTGTTTGAAGGCACCAAGGTTGACACCTTCCAGGTAGATATTCTGGGTGTGCTGAAAAACGTAGGTCCCAAACAAAATGTAATTCTGGCACGACTTTCCGGTGCTCGACTTAAGCAGACGGGCGTCTTTGGCGGAATGAGCGGTAGTCCCGTCTACATTGAGGATAAATTGGTTGGAGCGGTCGCCTATGCTTTCTCGTTCGCCAAAGAACCCATTGCAGGCATTACGCCGATCCAAGAAATGGTCGACATCTTCAAGGAGAATCCACAAAGCCGATTTCGAGTTGGGCAGAGGGTTAATCCCCAGAAAATGTATCAGGTCGCACACTTTTCACAGCTTCTCTCCGAATTTGAACTTGCCCAGTTTTTGGTGAACTCCTCCCTAACCGGGGGGCAGAATCTGGGGAATCTGCAGCCGATTGCCACTCCGTTGAATCTCTCTGGTTTTTCCCCTCAATCCATCCAACAGTTCGCCCCTCAACTAAGGACACTCGGCCTGGTCCCGGTACGGGGCATTGGCAGCGCAAAGATCGATGACTATAAGGATCTTCCACTGCAAGCCGGGTCGTCCATCATTGTCCAGCTGGTCAGGGGAGACATGGATGTGAGCGCCGGTGGTACTGTTACCCACCTCAGCGGGAACAAGATTTATGCTTTCGGCCATCCATTCCTCAGTATCGGCTCCACCGATTTACCACTAAGCAAAGCGGCTGTGCTCACCATTGTTCCCAGCTTGATGACCAGCCTGAAGATCTCGGCCCCCACCGAATTCATTGGAAGCATCAAACAGGACCGTGCTACTGGGATTCTGGGCGTGACCGGTGAGAAACCGCAGCTCATACCGGTTCGGCTGAAGCTTCACACCAGCCGCAATAAACTCAAAGAGTTCAATTTCGAGGTCGTGACTGACAACCTTCTAACCCCTTTTCTGATTACTTTTACGGTCCACAACAGCATCATTTCCTCGGAACGGGCCATTGGGAGGCAAACACTGCAGGTCAAGTGCACCATATCGGTGAAGGGACAACAGGATGTCAGCTTCGAGAACAATATTTCTGATCTGGCAAGCAGCTCCGTTTTCGCTGCTCTGGCCGCTGCCGCTCCAGTGAACTTTCTTTTGAATAGCGGCTTCGAAGACGTGGTGATGGAAAAAATCGATGTCGAAATCACTGCGGTCGAACAAACGCGTGAAGCGACATTGGAGAAAGTCTGGTTGGACAAATTAGAAGTTGAGGCAGGCGAAGAAGTCAACTTGGCCGTATTTTTGCGGCAGTCCAATGGTGACACGATTGTAGAGAAATACCCGGTTAAAATTCCCGAGGAAATAGGATCTGGCCCTTTGAAGATCATCGTCGCCGACGGTTTGTCATTGGCCAGCTCAGATGCCGACACGAATCTAGGCGAGTTTATCCCTCAGAACTTGCAGCAACTCATTAAGGCGATTAACAACCTAAAGAAGAATGACCGCCTTTACATTCGTCTTGCCCGTAATCAATCGGGAGCAATTATTGGCGGAGAGGGAATGCCTGACCTTCCTCCTTCCTTGTTAGCTCTATACAGTTCCGAGAAGACCTCTGGTGACGTAAGGCCGATCAATGAGGTGGTTTACGTCGACCACGAACTGCCTGCAACAGATTTTGTTTTGAAAGGCCGGCAGGAGATCAGCCTTAACGTCAAGTAAACACCGCTTTCCAAGCACGTTAGAGAGATGAATAAGATCAACTTCCTTCTAAGATGTACCGTCTTTGTGCTTTCTTTGGGTGCTTTTCTGGAAGCGACTGTACCTTTGCAGTGGACGATCTCTACTCAGAGCGAATTTCTGCAAGGCGAATTGAAGGGAGTTTCTGTCACCAGTGACGGCAAACTCATTCTAGCTCCTTCCTTGGAACCGATTCTCGATACAGAAGAGGCCTTTATTTACACAGCAGTCCTGGACAAGAGCGGAAATCTCTATGTGGGGACTGGGAACAACGGAAAGATTTTTCGTGTCACACCGGGAAGGCAGGGCAGGGAATGGGCGCGACTGGAGGAACCCGGCGTTTATGCCTTGGCTGTGGACTCCTTGAACAGGACTTATGTTGGAACTGCCCCTGATGGTAAGGTCTACCGCCTCAATGATCGAGGTGAAGCCGAAGTCTTTCTCGATCCAGACGAAAAGTACATTTGGGCCCTTGCCTTTGACACCCAAAATAATCTTTTCGTGGCTACTGGTCCCAAGGGGATTATCTACAAGGTCAATTCGGCAGGAGACAGCAGCGTTTTCTACGACAGCAAAGAGACACACATCGTGACTCTAGCTTGGGACTTAGATGGAAACCTATTAGCAGGAACTGCTCCCGGTGGTCTGCTGTTTCGCATATCCCCTGACGGATCTCCCTTTGTTGTCTACGACTCATCCTTACAAGAAATCAAAGCGGTCAGTGTGGACCGGTACGGAAATATCTATGCAGCTGCGCTGTCGAGATCTAAAGCTTTGCAGGAAAAGGACAGACCTTCTCAGGCGCCGAATGTTCCTCAAGAATCGAAGCAGCAAGTTAAGACGGAAACCGCTCCAGAGGTCACACTCAAGATTTCAGGCACGGAAAAAGGGGGCAAGCTGGAGATTTATAAAATTGACAAGGAAAATCTTGTCGAAACCCTTTATACCTCCAATGAGGAACTTGCCTTTGATTTGCTCATTCGCAGCAACGGCAACCTACTGGTGGCCACTGGTAACAAGGGACGGATCATTTCGATTGATCCCCGCCGGTTCGTGACTCTTCTCGTACAGAGCCCTGAGCAGCAGGTCACGCGACTGCTTCAAGGGGAGGGAAAGATCTACGCCACCACCAGCAATCTGGGACGAGTGTTCCAGCTGCTATCCCAGCCCTCGACCACAGGTATTTACGAATCCAAGGTGTTCGACACCAAAATGCTGTCCTCATGGGGAATGATTCGTTGGCGAGTGACTGCTCCCACCTCGGCTCCAGTCAAAATCTACACAAGGTCCGGCAATACCGAATCCAGTGACCAAACCTGGAACGACTGGACCGGGCCCTATACCGACTGGAGCGGGAGTTATATCAAAAGTCCTGCGGCTCGATTCTTGCAGTGGAAGATAGAATTTCCTCAGGCAGAGGAAGCAATATCCTTCACCTCCCAGCGCAATGCAGTTGAGTTGGTGACAATCACTTATATCCAACACAACATGGCGCCTCAACTCACCTCGATCACAGTTCATCCCCCTGGGGCAGCCTTTGTCCGAGCAGTGGCTCCGAATCCCGCTGGCGGAATTTCTCCAGGTGGCCCCGACCAAGTTCACATTAGGTCGCTGCCTCGATCAGTTCGCGGTTTAGCCAGGTCGCGGGGTAACCTCCCACCCCCTCGCAAGGTCTACTCTCCGGGCGCGAGAAGCATCTCCTGGAGGGCGAAAGATCCCAACGGAGACGACCTTGTCTACTCCATTTACTACCGTGGTCAGGACGAAACCTCCTGGAAATCCCTGGAAAATGACTTGTCCGATACGTATTACACCATCGATGGGGTGAGCTTTCCCGACGGGATTTACTTCGTTAAAGTTGTTGCTTCCGACGCTCCCAGCAATCCTGTGACCCAGGCTCTGGACAGTGAAATAATCAGCAAACATTTGGTGATCGCCAATTCATCCCCGTCCATGGAGTCTCGGGCGCCTCAAACACAGGGAGGCCGCGTGACCTGGCAATTCACAGTTCACACCAGGGAAAGTGTGGTCCATCAAGTAGAGTACTCGGTGGACGCGGGAGAGTGGAATATTCTCTTTCCTGAAGACGGAATCGCTGACGCCAGTTCGGAACACTACAGTTTGGCGCTGGAGGATTTGAAACCTGGGGAACACGTGATCACCGTCCGCTTGGTAGACTCAGTGGGCAACATTGGGACGGGAAAGGCCAGCGTGTCGATCAAATAACCGTGCAGTCTTACAGGCCTTTCTGGTCTTCGTAAA
Source organism: Acidobacteria bacterium AH-259-O06 (assembly GCA_027717865.1). Classification (GTDB taxonomy): domain Bacteria; phylum Acidobacteriota; class UBA6911; order RPQK01; family JADFOI01; genus JALLOL01. The sequence goes on from JALLOM010000015.1 coordinate 18,273, forward strand.
CGTCGACCTTCTGGAAAGAATAAATCACAAAGGGATTGCCAAAATCCCGTGGACTTACCGCCTGAAACTGGCTGTGTCGCAGAGCCAAATCAACGGCTCTTAAAAGATCCTGGCTCTTGGGATATTCCAAAACATTGCCAATCTCAGCATGACCCTCCGGTTGGATTTCCGCCACCAAAGACAACGAGTCCTCGAAGGGGATCTTCCACACCGCACTCATCAGATCGTTGATCTCAGTACGGGCATAGCGCACGGGAACCTGAGTGATAACCAGCCGCGACACGGTACTTGAAGTGGATGAAACAGTGGCCATCACCGGATAAGTCCACTGCTGGAAATCGACGCGGGGAAACTGGACTAATATTGCCGCAAAAAATGCCAAGGTCACCGGTACAGCTGCAATCTTTGACCACAAGACCTTGCCATCAAGGTCACGGCAAAAAGTGCGGAAGTTGTCCCAAAGCTTAAAAATCCGCCTTCCGAAGTCGCGTTCAACCTGGCCCTTCACTCGTTTCCAGAGCTGTTCTTGCGCCGCTTCCGAGAGATGCGCCTCAAAGGAGAGAGCCTTCTTAACCCAATCCAGCTCATCGTGAAAGCCCTGACACTCGACACACTCCTCAAGATGCCTATGAAAAGCAGCCAAGTCTCGGGCGGCTAACTCACCATCCAGAAACTCGTGAACTTTCTGACGCAATTCTTGGCAGGTCATAAGGCCCCTCTCTCTCGATAGGGTTTCAGGAGCTCCTTGAGCTTCTCCCTCCCCCGGGCGATACGTGATTTCACAGTTCCAATTTGCACTCCTGAAACGCCCGCAATCTCCTCGTAGCTTAAGCCGCACAGATCGCGCAAAGTCACTGCAGAGCGCTGTTCAAATGGAAGTTGATCCAAGCTTCTTTGAAGAGCCTTTCGTATTTCCAGGGACAGGACTTGCCGATCCGGCCGAGGTTGATCCGAAACCGGGTTCACTTTCTTGTGGCCATCACCGTTCAAGCTCAAATTCAAAGAGATGTTTCCACGCCGAAAGCGGCGCTTCCACCAACGATTCCGATTAGCGGCTTGATTGAGAGTCACGCGATACAGCCAGGTCTTTAGGCTGCACTCTCCGCGGAACTGATGAATTTTTTGATACAGCGTCAGGAAAACTTCCTGGGTCACATCCATGGCCTCAGATTTATCCGCCAACATATTCAAGGAGACTGTAAAGACCAGATCCTTGTACAGATGGAACACTTGTGCGAAAGCTGCCTCATCACGCTCCTTCAGACGAACGACCAGAGAGTCCGTTTCCTCGAAGCTAACCCCGGAACTAATGGAACCAGTCAACTCTCCCATGTTGGATTCCTGAAAAGGCTGTTCTTGACGCCTATGCTAATTTAGATTTCCCTCCAAGGAAAAAGTTCCACTGAATTTCGGAGTTGCATCAATAATCAGTAAAAAATCGCTTCTTGAAGGGAAGAGTCGCCCGGATGTTCACCTCAAGCTCAGTGCAGCTCTCACTGTCCGGAATGAGAAAAAAACAGGCCGCCAGGCCCCTGGCTTCTGCCCATTTCAAACCTTGCTCCGGACCCATCACATAAAGAGCAGTGGATAGAATGTCTGCCGTCAGAGCCCGGGAGTGCCACACCGTCACTGAGCCGTTGAAGCGTGCAGGCAGGCCGTTTCGTGGATCCAAAATGTGATTGAAACGGATGCCGTCGACTGAAACCCCTCTTTCGGATCCGCCGCTCGTCGCCAGGGCACCCGAGTTCAGAGGAAGCACCAGCAATGGTTGGTCTCGCTGGGCGGGATGGGCTACCGGAACTTTCCAGGCCTCCTGACCAGCAGGAACCCCACGCACCATCATCTGACCCCCCAGGTCAATCAGCCAGCGAGTGTCATCCCCCTGCTGTGACTGCTCAAAAACGCGGTCCAACGCTTCACCTTTGCCAAAAGCCCCCGCCTCGATTTTCACCTCGCGTTGGCGAACAATCTGGCAGGGATCCACTTCAAGCTTCAAATGGCTTAATCCGGATCGCTCACGCGCCGCTTTCAGCTCCACAGCAGAGGGCCATCGTCCTTTGGCAGTTCGAATCCCCCAGGCTTCGATCAGAGCCCCGATGGCGGGATCAAACGCCCAATGAGTCTCACGGGCCCAAAAGAGTATGTCTTTAAACAATCCACACAGCCTCCCCTCCAGGGCAAAGGGGAGACCCAAGGGGTGCTGATTGAGCCGGCTTAGCGCGCTGTCCGAGCGCCAAGTGCTTAACTCCTCTTCGGTTTTCTCCATAATGCGCAAGAAGGTTTCGAGCTGCCCAAGACCACTTCGACGATCGGGTGCGTAAATGATGAGCGTACAGCGTGTCCCCATGAGGTAGACTTCTCGAGTGACCTCGACGAATTGAGAGCCGGCAGAGGGATGCTTCTGGGAGGAGGCCTGAGTTGTCACAAGGGATAACAAACAACCCGCAACTACCAGCTGACAGCTGACAACTAACAGGCAGCCGGTGATGGCTGAAACAAGGGATTTGAAGGAAAAAGCAAACACTAGTGGCTCGATTCCTAAATAGCATAGTAATCGCCGATGGGGCTTGCGGCCGAAATCGCGAAGCGAGGA
>JALLOM010000150.1 GCA_027717865.1 Acidobacteria bacterium AH-259-O06
TAACTTCGGCGCAACTCTTTCGGTGAGATCACTGGTACGTTTGGCCTGTGATTCTGCGGGCTTATTCAACATTGAATGCTCTTTCTCAACCTGTGTCGAAGTAAGTCTCTCCTTCGGCTTCTTGGACTTGTCATTCTGTGCCCAGGTGACTTCTAAAAGGCCTGGCAGGAAGAAAAAAAGCAAAAGTAGTGCAGCACTTACAGGGAGTTTCAGGAAAAGATGCTTCGTTTTTTGCATAGAGGTCATGATACCTTCTTGAGTCCTGTCCTAATCGACTTGCGAAATGCTGTAATTTGAGCTCGTTCGCAAATAATATAACTCGTTTGCAGCACTCGTCAATGCGTTTTCGGGGGGGCAGAGTGTTGAGGTAAGGGGTCAGACCTTGAGGTCTGACCCCTTACCTCAACACTCTGCCCCCCCATTTGCCTCGGACATGCGGGCCCTGCGCTTGAGGCCAGGTTGGTGAATCCAGCCGGTGTTGCCCTCGATGGGAAGGGAAACCTTTACATTGCAGACACCGGCGCTCATCGAATCTGCAAGGTGAACACGGAAGGAATCATTACGAGGGTTGTTGGTGTCGGCCAGAGGGGCTTTAGCGGTGACGGAGGTCCGGCTGTCGAGGCCAAAATCGCAGCGCCTCACGACATGGTCTTCGACTGGGAGGGAAATCTCTATTTTACGGACTCCTATAATCACAGTGTCCGCAAGGTAGACACCAACGGGGTCATTACGACCGTTGCGGGCACGGGCAAAAGAGCCGCCGCTGACCAGCTGACAACTGACAGCTCACTGCTGACAACTGACAACTCCATAGCTTAAAAGCTCACCGCTCCTCCAATGATTGAATGATTGCTTTTGTTGTCAGCTATCCAGTGTGCTATATTACTGGCAAAGTTGAAGTTTCCAGGAGAAAATAAATGAAACAGAAGAACATCGCCTTCCGAGCTTTGCTGCTCATGGTGGGTCTGCTTGTGCCGCTCGTCTATGGTGCCGGTTCGTCCAAGAAAACGCCCGACGAGCGCTTCACATCGTACCAGCTCAAGCACTGGGCTTTTCAGAAAGTTCAGCGCCCCGAAGTTCCGGAAATTCGCAACGGCAAATGGGTCCGAAATCCAATCGATGCCTTTGTGCTGGCCAAGCTCGAGGCTAAGGGCTTGGATCCCTCGCCGCGGGCGGACAAGATTACTCTTGTTCGCCGTGCTTACTTTGATCTGATTGGTTTGCCTCCCATGCCTGAGGAAGTCGATGCTTTCCTGGCAGATCAGTCCCCCAATGCCTTTGAGAAGGTTGTCAACCGGCTTTTGGCTTCAGCCCATTATGGCGAGCGCTGGGCGCGCCATTGGCTCGACCTGGCTCGCTATGCGGACAGCGAGGGTTTCAAAACCGATCAGACTCGTCCCAATGCCTGGCGTTACCGGGATTACGTGATTAAGTCGTTCAACAGCGATAAGCCCTATGACCGCTTCGTCCGCGAGCAGATTGCCGGCGACGAACTGTGGCCTGACAGCCCCGATGCTCGCGTGGGTACTGCCTTTAACCGTCACTATCCGGATGAGCACAACGCCCGCAATCTGATGCAGCGGCGTCAGGAGATTCTCCACGACATTACCGGCACGGTGGGTTCGGTCTTCATGGGTTTGACCTATGGCTGTGCTCGCTGCCATGACCACAAATTCGACCCAATTTTGCAAGCCGACTACTATCGGCTGCAGGCCTTTTTTGCCAATGTCCGCGCCAGGGACGACATCGTGCTCTGTTCCGAGGAAGCGGCTGAGAGACATGGCCGGCAGTTAGCTGCGTGGGAGGAAAAGACAGCTCACATACGGCAGGAAATGGCGGCACTTGAGGAACCAAAACGCAAGGAAATCCTGGATGAATTTATTACTAAATACCTACCCGAAATCCAAGAGGCGATCTCCATCCCCGCCGCTGAGCGGTCACCCTATCAGTGGCTAATGTACTACAAGGCGAAGCCCTATTTGGACCCGAATTCCTATATCTACCAGGCACCCACGAAAAGTGTTGTCGGTAAACTCAACGAGGAAGAGAAGAAACGGTGGCAGGAGCTAAAGGCCAAGCTCGACGAGTTTTCGGATCTGCATCCGGGTGAGCTGCCTATTGGTATTGGAATTGTGGACGTTAGCCGCGAGGCGCCCAAGACACACATCCTCTCGGGGGGTGCTTATGACGCGTCTGGCGAAGAGGTGCAGCCCGGTTTTCTCACCCTCTTTGCTCCGGGCCCGGCCAAAATCGCACCTGCGCAGGGAACCGAGTCTACGGGCCGGCGCACGGCTTTGGCCAGCTGGCTTGTCGACCCGGAAAATCCCTTGCCCACTCGCGTCATGGTCAACCGGATTTGGCACTATCACTTCGGTCAAGGCATCGTCGGTACACCGAGCAATTTTGGTCTCTCGGGCGGACTTCCAAGCCACCCCAAGCTTCTGGACTGGCTGGCCTCCGAATTCGTCCAAAACGGCTGGAGCGTGAAGGACATGCACCGGCTCATCATGAACTCCAACACTTATCAACAGGCTTCTCTTTATGGTGAATCGGCAGCGAAAGTCGACTCCGAGAACAAGCTGATCTGGCGTTTCCCGCGACAACGCCTGGAAGGGGAAATCATCCGCGATGCGGCGCTTGCAGTGTCCGGGTTGTTGAATCCCAAAATGGGTGGGCCCAGTGTATTTCCACCCCTTCCCCCGGGCATGGTGACGCGAGGTGGTTGGAAGGTGACAGAAGATCCGGCTGAGAGCAATCGGCGCAGCATTTACGTCTTTGTGCGTCGCAACACCCGCTATCCCATGTTTCAGACCTTCGACATGCCCGACACACACGAGAGCTGTCCACGCCGGGAGATCACCACCAGTCCTCTGCAGGCTCTTACCATGCTGAACAGCGAAGTGGTGCTCGAATGGGCTGAGGGCTTTGCGGGTCGTGTGCTTTTCTCGGCGGGCCTAGCCCGAGTTTACCGCGTAACGGGTCTTGAGTCGACTGTGTGAGCGCCATTAGGCAGACTGCTAATTCCTGCAAAGCCAACACAGACGCCGTTTTTCATCGATCCTAACCCCTTGACCGTTGGGGTCTTTTTGTGGTGCAATGCGTATGACCTAAAGAGAATCGGGATTTCTGAGAGCTCTTGGCTCGATCCCAGATGAGTGGATATAACTGATTCTATAGGGGATCATAAGAAAATTGTTCAAGACGACAGAAAATGTCAGCTGCTTATTGTATGACCTAATATATGGCCAGTCTCACCAAAAAGAAGATCGGTGGCAGAATTTATTATTACGCCCGCCAGTGCCGCCGGGTTGAGGGTCGGCCCAAGATCGTCTGGCAAAAGTACCTGGGCCGTCTGGAGGATATCCTCGCCGCCGTGAGCGAGCGGCGCGAAGGCCGCCGCCTCCCCAAGCCCCTGGCAGAAGGAATGGTCACACAGCTGGGTGCCGTGGCGGCTCTGTATGACCTAGCCTTGCGTCTGGATTTGGTGGGGACCATCGACCAGTATGTGCCCAAGCGGGGATCCGGTCCCTCCGTAGGCACCTATCTGCTCGTGGGCGCCATCAACCGATGCGTCGATCCTCGCAGCAAGGCCAGGCTGGGGGCTTGGTTTGATCAAACCGTTTTGCGGCGCCTGGTGGAGGTCGAGAGCCGCCAACTGACGAGCCAACGCTACTGGGACAACATGGAGCGGGTCTCGGAGGAATCGATCCGCGCCATCGAGGCGGATGTGGCGGCACGAGTGGTCCAAGAGTTTGAGCTGGATCTGGGCCGCTTGCTCTTTGACGGGACCAACTTTTTCACCTTCATTGACTCTTTCAATGAAAAGTCGACCCTGGCCCAGCGGGGAAAAAGCAAGGAGGGGCGTGCCGCTTTGCGGATCGTCGGTCTGGCTCTTTTGGTCACGGCCGACTTTCATGTTCCACTTTTTCATCACACCTATGCGGGCAATCAAAATGACGCGCGCACCTTTGCCGACCTGAGCGGAGAACTGGCCCGTCGCTGCCGCACTCTGATGGAGGGGGTCGAGCACATCACCCTGATCTTCGACAAGGGCAACAACTCTCAAGACAACCTGGAGGCGGTGGCAGAGGGCCCGTTTCACTTTGTGGGGTCGCTGGTCCCGACCCAGCACCCCACGTTGCTGGAGATTCCCTTCGAGCGGTTTCGCTCGCTGGCCGATGAGGGTCTGCCTGGAGTCTGGGTCTATCGGACCACCCGGCAGGTCTTTGGACAGCAGCGCACCGTCGTCGTCCTCTACAACGAAAACCTGTTTGTGGCCCAAGCCAAGACACTGCTGCGCGAGATCGGCAAGCGTCAAAGACGCTTTCGCGAACTGGTGGCCCGGCTGGAGCGCTGGCGCAGGGGTGAGGTCCGAGGCGGACGAGCGCCCACACTCCAGGCTACGCGCAAGAAGGTCAACGGCTGGCTCAAGGCCCGACATATGAAGGATCTCTTCGAAGTCGAACTCAGCGAGCAGAACAACCTGCCCCTTCTCAGCTACCAGTTTCAGCCGTCGGCCTGGGAAAATCTACAGAGGACCCTTCTGGGAAAAACCATCCTGTTTACCGATAACGACGATTGGACGGACGCGGAGATCGTCTGTGCCTACCGCAGTCAGTATCACATTGAAGATGCCTTTCGAAGTATGAAAGATCCGCACCACATCGCCTTGCGACCGCAGTTTCATTGGACGGACCAGAAAATACGCGTCCACGTCTTTATCTGCGTGATCGCACTGATGCTCGTGAGTCTTCTCAGGCGACTGCTCCACGCCCAGGGCTTGGACCTTTCCATCCCGAGGATGTTGGAACTGCTCGCAGATATTCGGGAGATGGTCATGCTCTTCCCACCCGAGGGTGCGCGCCGCGAGCCCTCGATCCGTACCGCGTTAACCGCCATGACAGCCGAGCAACGCCGAATCTATGAGGCTCTCAACCTGCAGCGCTACACCTCGGTTTAGGTCATACAAAAATGAACCTGTTTTCCCTGCACCGACAATACTTTACAAAATTTACGCGGTAAACTCGGGCTAGACCGTGATGCACAGATCGAGAAAGTCTATCGCCTGGCTTACTCGCGGCGACCGACGAGGGCAGAAAAGGAGTCTGCCTTAAGCTTTTTTGAGGGCCACCATGGCATAATTGCTGAGCGTGCCGCAGCGGGAGAAGAGTTGGCATTGCCCTTGATGCGTCCTTATAACGTCGATCCGGTGGAGGCGGCTGCGCTGGTGGATTTTTGTCACATGATCATTAACTCAAACGAGTTTGTGTATCGGAACTAGCGAGGAGCGAGCAGTGATCAAAAAACAACCCCATATTCTTCCGGCGACTTCGCGGCGTGAATTTCTCTTCCGGGCAGGCAGTGGCTTTGGCTCCGTTGCCCTGGCTTATCTTCTGCAGCAGGATGGCTTCTTCGCCCGTGCGGATGGAGCCGGGGGGAGTGGCTTTCTGGCTGCCAAGGAACCGCATCACCCTCCAAAGGCCAAGTCGGTGATTTGGCTCTTTATGGAAGGGGGACCGAGCCACCTCGACCTGTTTGATCCAAAACCCGAGCTGGAGAGACTGGCAGGACAGCCCATGCCTGAGTCCTTTGGCCGTCCCATCACAGCTATGGGCACAGCGAACAACACCCTAATGCCCTCAAAGCGCAGCTGGAAACAGTATGGGGAGAGCGGTATCTGGGTGTCTGATTGGTATCCTCATGTGGCGCAGCACGTCGACGACATGGCTGTTTTCCGCTCCTGTTGGGCAAATGGGCTCAACCACGTGGGCTCAGTCTGTCAAATGAACACCGGCTCGATCCTGGCGGGGCGACCCTCGGTGGGCGCCTGGACCACCTATGGGCTCGGCACCGCCAACGAAAACCTCCCCACCTTTGTCATTCTGACCGATGAAAAACAGGTAGTCGGCGGTCCCAAGAATTGGAGTTCGGGTTTCCTACCGGCTGCCTACCAAGGCACTCTTTTCCGCCATGAGGGAGCACCCATTTTCCACCTAGCCCCGCCTGAGGCGATTACCGACACACAGCAGCGCAGCAAGCTGGACTTCCTGGGTACGCTGAACAGGTTCTTCGCCGCCGACAAGGCTGAGGACAGTGAACTGGATGCCCGTCTGAACTCTTACGAGTTGGCTTATCGGATGCAGTCGGCGGCCCCTGAGGCTGTGGATCTGTCCAAAGAATCCGAGGCGACACGAAAACTATATGGTCTGGACGATGAGGCGACGGAGAAGTTCGGCCGGAACTGTCTGTTGGCCCGCCGCCTGGTCGAGCGCGGTGTGCGCTTTGTCCAGCTTTACTCCGGCAGCGGCAGCGGTTGGGACGCCCATAAAGACATCGAAGGCAACCACTCGAAGATGTGCAAGTCCTCGGACAAGCCCATCGGCGGCCTGTTGACCGACTTGAAGGCTCGCGGCTTGCTCGACACGACACTGGTGGTCTGGGGAGGTGAGTTCGGACGTACTCCCTTCAACGAAAAAGGGAAAGGTCGAGACCACAACCCGTGGGGCTTCACCATCTGGATGGCCGGCGGCGGAATTAAGGGAGGACAGTATATTGGAAGCACCGACGAAATCGGTCTTCGGGCCGCGGATCGACCCTGCCACGTCCACGACGTCCACGCCACGATCTTGCATTTGCTGGGCCTGAACCATTTTGCCCTGAACTATCTGCACAACGGCAGATTCGAGCGACCCACCATCAACGCCGGCGAAGTGATCGAACAAGCCTTCGCCTGATGTTAGTGCTGTAGTGCTTTGGTGTTGTAGTAAAACACGACAGCACTACGGCACTAAAGCAACATCTACCAGAAATGAATTCGCAGGTCTGACCCCCATTAGCGGATCACCCGCACTCGGTGGGCTTCGCTGTCTCCCACAAATATTGAGCCGTCAGCATCGACAAATATGCCGTGGGGCCTTGCCATTTTACATGCCAGCGGATCACCCTCCGGTCCATCGCCTCTTTCACCGGTGCCCGCAATGAGTTCAATGGTGTTTTTGACTCGGTCAATCATCCGGATACTGTGACTTTCAGTATCGGCCAGGTAGACATTTCCGTCCGCTCCGATGCTTATCCCCTTTGGCCCGGACAGCGTGGCCTCCCGGGCCGGACCGCCGTTGCCTGTGAACCCTCTCCGGCCGGTGCCCGCGATGTGATGGATTCTTCTCGCTTTCATATCGAACTTATACACAGCGTTTCCCTCGCGCAGCGCCAGCCACATGTGACCTTCGGTGTCAAAATCAATGGCGCGCGGGCCATTTAATGGAGTTCCCTGTATTGAGGCACCATCGGGAGTGGGAGCTTGCTCTCCGGTTCCGGCAAAGGTGGAGATGATGCCCGTTTTCATGTCGACTCTGCGAATGCGATGGTTGCGGATGTCGCAAATATAAAGATCTCCTTTGTCGTCGAATTGAATACTGTGCGGCTGCCGGAGGGCGGCTTTGGTCCCCGGTCCTCCATCTCCTGAGAAGTCCGGTTTTCCAGTTCCAGCCACGGTCGAAATGGTTTGGTCCTTGGCATCCACGCGGCGCACGATGTGATTGAGTCTCTCGACGAAGAACATGTTGCCTTTCTTGTCGAATCGGACCTCGTAAGGTTCGTTGAGTCCGGCCTGCAGAGCCGGTTCCCCATCCCCCCAATAGCCAGGCCTTCCAGATCCGGCAACGGTGGATATCCTGCCGTCGGCAGACACTTTGCGGATGACGTGGTTTTTCACGTCGCAAATGTAAAGCGCGCCATCGGGGCCGCGCACGATACCGAAAGGATTGTCTAGAAGGGCCCGGCTGGCTGGTCCACCATCGCCCCAATAACCGGCCTGTCCAGTTCCGGCAAAGGTGACGATTTCTCGCTTGGCCGTGGCGTTTTCCACTCCAGCACCGACGGAAGCCAGGAGCCAGAAGCCAGAAGTCACGGTGAAAAAACGAGTGGATGTCATTGAATCTCCTCCATAATTTGGAGAGAAGACAGTAGGGGCGAGCCGCTGGCTCGCCCCTACCGTTCTCGCCGC
>JALLOM010000151.1 GCA_027717865.1 Acidobacteria bacterium AH-259-O06
CATAAGTTCTTCGTAGGGGCGAGCCGCCGGCTCGCCCGAACCGGGGGGACTGCAACAACCTGCAGAGTGCCGGAAACGGACACTTCGATAACTTGTAACACTTGTATTGGAAGTGTTATAATCCTTCCCATGGATACCACCATTCGCAATCTGGACAAAGATATTTATCGAGAATTGAAGGCGCGCGCCGCACTTTGTGGAAAGACAATTGGAGAACTGGTCAACGAGGCTATTCGTTGCTATCTCGCCAGGCCGTATCGGTACACTAGAGCCAAAAGCCTTCGCGACATTAGTCCGGAGCCTTATCCAAAGGGGACGGAACATCTCAGCGAGGAAATCGACCGCGTTGTTTACGGAATAGAGTAGATGATTGTCCTCGATTCCAGCTTCCTGGTTGCCTATCACAACAGTCGCGATGTGCACCACCGTGCCGCAAACAAGACCATGGAACGGCTCCTTAAGGAAGAATGGGGCCGAATTCTCTTGCCCGAGTACGTATTCCTTGAAGTTACGACCGTCCTGGCGAGGCGGCTGGACCTGCAGATGGCTGCAATCGTGGGCGAAACCCTTCTCAGTGCTCGCGAAATTGAATTTGTTCCCTGCTCAGATGTTTTCCTGGATGCGTTCGAGGTCTTCAAGACACAGTCCGGCACTGCCTTGAGTTTTGCAGATGCAGCGATCGTCGCCATAGCTCGCCGGCACGCAGCGAAGCACATTGCAACCTTCGACTCGGACTTCCGAAGGATCGAAGGACTGACGGTTGTACCCTAGCGCCCTAGCGCGCATTTCTCAGTGCGCTGTGCGGTACACTGAAGTGTTTCACGGAATCATTACTCGATGATGAACATTAGTGAATCACAGGGAGTCTTCGGGCAGAAGCAGGCATGACCACCATACAAAAAGTACGGGTTCCGGCAGGCTTTGCTTATGCCGTTCTGTACTTGTATGTGGCACAACCCTGGCCCACTTGGTACTGTCTTGGTCTCCTTGTGGCCGCTGCCGGTCTCGCAATGCGCGTTTGGGCTGCCGGCTGTCTTGAAAAATTTCAAGAGCTGGCTATTTCCGGACCTTATCTTTGGTCCCAAAACCCTCTCTACTTCGGTTCCTTTCTAATGGGTCTCGGCTTCACCTTGGCCGGAGCCCGAGTGTGGTTGGTGGTGGTTTTCTTGGTCCTCTTTTTTGCCATCTACCTGCCGGTAATGCGTCGAGAGGAAGAAGAACTCTTGCAGGCTTATGGGAGCCGGTATGAGACCTATCGCCGGCATGTCCCGCGGTTTTGGCCGCGCCCCAGGAAGATCAGTTCGTTGCCTGGCTGGTTTTCGCCGTCCCATACAGGCAGCTTTCAGTGGGGACGAGTGATTTCAAGCCGGGAATACCGTGCAGCGGTCGGGTTTTTAGTTGTGTCGGTGGCAGTTCTCATCAAGATGCTTTTGTGGTGATTATTCCCCCGGACCGTAGAGTTCTTCCAGTATGGCATCACTGATCCCGACGGAACTGAACCCGCCATCATGGTAAAGGTTCTGCATCGTCACTTTGCGGGTCAGATCGGAAAGGAGGGTCATCACGAAATCCGCGCAATCTTCGGCCCCGGCATTACCCAAGGGCGACGTTTTTTCGGCGAATTCGTAAAGCCTGTCGAAACCCTTGATCGCCGTTCCGGCCGTCGTTTTCGTTGGACTCTGCGAGACTGTGTTAATACGGATGCCACGCTTGCCCAAACGGTAGCCGTAACTCCGAACGATGCTTTCTAAGAGCGCTTTGGCATCACCCATATCAGAGTAGCGGGAGAAAGTTCGTTGGCCCCCGATGTAAGTTAAAGCTACGATGCTCCCACCATCGTTGATGGCATCCGCCTTGAGAGCCTGAGAGATGATCCTGTGCAGCGACAAAGCGGAGACGTCCAGTGTTTTGTGAAACCATTCGTAATTGAGATCCTGGTAGGGCCGCATTTTTCGGACGTTTGACGACATCCCGATGGAATGGACGATGAAATCCGCTTTGCCCAATTTATTCTTCAACTCGTTGAAGGCAACCTCAAGCTCTTCACTTCGGCTTGCATCACAAGTGATGAGTGGCGCGTCCCCGCAGAGTGTGGATAGCTTATCCACCTTACCCAAGCGAAAAGCCATTTTGATATTGGAGATGGCGAATGCCGCGCCCTCTCGATGACAGGCCAGTGCGATGTGCCAGGCCAGGCTCTGCTCGTTCAAGGGCCCAAAGATAATTCCTTTTTTCCCTTTCAATAGACCATAACTCTTCTCGGTCATTTTCATCCCCTCCCTTCGGATGGCAGCCACAAGGACTTCGGCACGCCTGGAGATTTTAGTTGGATTTGTCACAAAAGGAATGGAAATTATCCTTCATCCGGTGCAATTTTTCGTTGAATCCCTAAGTGCGTCGTTATTTATCTGTAGATGAAAGTACTTTACAAAGAACTCTCTGACGGTATTGTGGCGGCCGCTATGGAAGTTCACCAACACCTGGGCCATGGTTTTCTGGAAGCGGTCTACGGGAAAGCATTGGCGTACGAGCTTGAGATTTGCGGAGTCGCTTTTGAGAAGGAAGTACTTCTTCCGGTCAATTACAAAGGGAAGTCAATTGGGAAATACAAGGCGGATTTTGTGGTTGATCAGAAGATCATTTTGGAACTGAAGGCGATATCGCATCTGACTTCGGCTCATGTGGCCCAGACTCAGCACTACCTTTTGGCGACGGGCCTCCATCTTGCAGTCCTTTTCAACTTTGGCAGTCCCTCTCTCGAACACGTCCGGGTCAGAAGTAAGGGGTTGGGTTGGGGGTCAGACCCCCTACTCACGAGCTATCGACTACAGACTCTGCGATCAGCTTTTCGTAAACTCGTCTGGCGTGATCGTACGCTTTTCGCGCCTCCTCCAGTTCCCGCGCCGAGATCTTTCGCGCTTTCTGTGTCCAGCACTGGTTGACAGCGTCCAGACACCACTGTGCACTGCGGCGTGAGGATCGAATCGGCCTGCCTCCCACCAGAGCGAAGATCGGATTGGTGTGCGAGGACGGCAGAATTCGAACTGCAATCCAACTGCTTTGTTCAATGGGAATATCAAACTGCACAGTTCGGATCTTCCCGTCCGCCAGAACGGCCTTACGGGCAACTGCCCTGCCATTGACGACCAACTCTACAGGTACTTCCCGTGTGGTTCCAATGCGTGCCCGCTCCACATCCCAGTAGGGCTTCTCATCGTAGGGGCGATTCTGAATATCTTTGTGGGGAACAGGATCCAAGTAAGCTGCTACTTTGGCCTCTACATGAACCGTATCCCCGCTGGCAAGGTGGATTTCACTCTGGTTGATTCCCACTTCTGCGCCGTTCACCTTAAGATTCATGAGGTGGCTTTTTCCGTCCGAGACATAACTACGTCCGTCACGGACGGCGTCCACCCAGGCACGATAGGTGAGCGGCCCATTAACTCTGGCGTAACTGCGGGCCAGTCCCACCTGGTCATCGGTAATGCAGGGAAAATCGGTTTCTCCACTGATCCGGGTGCGGAATCCCACATTTAAAGTTTGATACCAGATGTTGAGTTCCCAAACGTAAGGAGTATCGCCGGCCGAGATGAAATCAACACTGTCTGGGTGAGTCACGTCAACGATATACTCGTTTGCGCCGATACCGTCAAAGCCCGGCATCTCATAATTGGGAAGGTCCTGGCTCTTGACTGCCAACCCCCAACCGGAGTGCGCAAATCCCGTCACGGCGCCCTGAGATTTGCCCCACCCGAGGATGGGCAGGTCCCAAGTGGGCCAATCGTCTATGCGCTTCGTGCCGGGATAATCCTGATCCTTTAAAGCCAGCAGTACGACATGTCCGGCGTGGCTGGATGGGAAACCGGAGACCTCCAGATCGTAATGAATCAATTGATTGGGCGTCGAGAGCGGGTGATCCCGGCCGCTGAAGAACTGTTTCTGGTAGTAATAGCAGGGACCCCAGGTGAGCACGCATCCAACGTTAAGTGCCTCTCCTTGAATCTGTCTCCACATGTCCTTGGGTTGGACCCCCTGCGTGGGATTTTCATAATGGGAGCAGCCGGCGGCGTGAATATGGTGATCACCGGAATACCAACCGTACTTTGAGGGGTCAATCCATCTTTGGAGATCGAACGAGATTTCCCCGGGATGCTTTTGACCTACAAGGAATTTTTGGGTCTGGGCAATGTACTCCGGCCCGCGGGAACAGGTCACGGTGTATGAACCCTCCGGCAATTGAAGGGTGTCGCCGTCAGCGCGATAAACCTGAGGCTGAAATGGAAAGTCAGGTGCAAGCCGCTTGGACGGGTTGGGATACAAACGGTCAAGGTGGTCACGAATGAGGAACCCAGCTACCGTTGGCGCACCGTTTTCATCGCGCACCCGCAGCTTCACTGGGTGGGCTTCTAAGGCATTAAACAGAATCACGGCATCGTTGCGAAAACCAATATCTTGTGTCCCCTGTCCGACATTGAAACTCAGGCGAGCGGAACGCTGTCCTTTGTCGCGGCTGTAGACTTGCAGAATCTGGTATTCGAGGCCCAAACCGGAAAGCCGCTCTCGCATGGGAGGTTTGCGATAAATGGAGATCTCGGCCCACCGCTCTCGAACATCTACAAAGGTCAATTTGGATGGCGGTTCGGGATTTCCTCTGGATTTGATGTACACGCGGCCGGTGTTGGGGCTTTCAACAGCCAGAGGAGCGGTGACTCCTGCTTCATTAATGACCTTCACTAGGAAGAGCTGAGTGCCGCCTTCAACAAGCTCCGGCTTGGCGGGTCCTTGTTTTACCTTGACCCGGCTCTCGGGGTTAATCTCAACAATCGCCAGCACGTATTTGTCCAGGATTTCTTCCAATTGCTCGACGGCGACCTTCTCATCCAGATTGGCGATCGCCTCATTGATTCGCTTGTGCTCGGCTGGCAAAAGGGGTCGCCCCAGATAGTTTAATGCGGCTTCAATCCGGCGAACCTGCTGCGCCAGCGGTTGTAGGGGCACTGATATATGAGGGCTTGAATGAATGTGCTTTTGCGTGCCCTGAGGCGTTTGTGCTGCCTTAACCCCCCACACCAGGGAGAAGACCGTAATGACTGATGTGATGACAACGAACTTTCTCGATGGTTTCATAGTGCCTGATACTTTACGACGCTGCTTTAGGTAGCGCAAGGCTTCATAGCAGTAGAACCTCGTCGGTCTTTCTTCAGAGCACGGAGACACGGAGGAGACAGAGTATTCCCTTCTTGATATTTTGCGTGAGTCCGGTTGACAGATTCCGTCAAATTAGTTCAAATTCGGGGAAAGAAGAAGTGCGAACGCAAGACGCCTGCAACGAGCAGCAGTCCGGCTTGGGGTGAGTGAAGCTGCGTTGGCAAATTAGTCATGTTTATCCCGCGGGTCTCCTTTCTTTCCCCCATTCTCGCTTGCTTTTTGTCCATCTGTACGGCCTCTGAATGTCTGGCAGGTGTGATGAAGATCCGTTTTGACCAAGAAGCCCAGCAGGAGGCTGCCAAGCTTCTAGTCAAAGTCGTTGATGAGAATCAAATTGCCATTAAGGGCGCGCGTGTAAGGCTCGTCCAAGGGGGAACATTATCCGTTCTTAAAGGTGAAACAGACTTCACCGGTCAGTATGAGTTTGTCGGTCTCACTCCTGGTCATTACCAGGTTCAGGTGGAGAAGAAAGGTTTTTACACGTTGATCCGAGACAAGGTACGGGTGTCTGAATCAGCAAGCCTGGAAATCACCCTTAATCATTATCAAGAGATTGCCGACGTGGTGGATGTGGTTTACTCACCTCCCTCCATCGATCCAACTAAGACGGCTAGCCGTGAATCTATGGATGCTGAAGAAATCCTGAACCTCCCCTACCCGACGACCCGCGACATCCGCAATGCTCTGCGCTTCTTCCCCGGTATGGTGCAGGACAACAGTGGACAGGTCCATTTAAACGGCTCGGCTAGTTACCAGATTCTCAATCAGCTGGATGGATTCAACATTACTCATCCAGTTAGCGGCCTGCTGCAGCTTCGGTTCAGTCCCGACGCAGTTCGCTCCATACACGTGTTAGGTGGCCGCTACTCGGCTGAATACGGCAAAGGATCGGGTGGCGTACTCGGCTTTGAAACCGGCATGGGGGACGATCACTACCGCTTTTCCGCTACCAATTTCATTCCTGACTTTCAAAGCCGCGATGGAATACACCTTAACACGTGGACACCGCGAGTGAATTTTTCCGGCCCGCTGCGCAAGGAAAGAGCCTGGTTCTTTGTCTCGCTGCAGGGTGAGTACAATTTAGACATTGTCAGAGAACTTCCCCCGGGCGCTGATCAAAACCGGTCCTGGAGGTGGAACAATCTGAGCAAACTGCAAATCAATCTAAGCCCGTCCAATATTCTAACTACCAGCTTTCTCACCAATAGCTTTCACTCCGATCATGCAGGATTGTCCAGGTTCGATCCGTTGGAGACCAGTCGTGACCGGAAGGAAAGAGCTTACCTCTTTACGCTGAAGGATCAGCTTTACCTCTCGGGCACCTTGCTAGAGGTGGGATTTGCTGTGAACGAATTCAGGACCGATGAACAGCCGCTGGGGGATTCTCCGTACCGGATACACCCGGGAGGGACAAGCGGAAATTTCTTTAAGCAAAGCAGAGAACAAAACAGACGCCTTCAGTGGATTTCGAATCTTACCTTCCCATCCACCCAGTGGCAGGGCCGCCACGAGTTCAAGGTTGGGGCGGATATCGACCGCATTACTCTCGACCAATCCGTAGAGCGGCGACCGATTCTAATTTTGCGCGGCGATAACACGCTCTCCCGCAAGACCACCTTCATTGGCTCCTCTGACATTGAAAGAAATAACTGGGAGTTGGCTCTGTTTGCGCAGGATCGTTGGGCTTTATCGGATCGCTTGCTGGTGGAACTCGGACTGCGTTTGGACTGGGATGCCATTATTCGCCAGCCATTGGTATCCCCCCGTTTTGCCTCCAGCTATCTGTTGACTCCGAATGGTGAAACAAAAATTACGGCGGGTCTGGGCATCTTTTACGATGCAACGAATCTGGCCATCATAGGCCGACCGTCCGCTGGTCAACGCTTCGACGTCTTCTACGCTGGTGACGGCCAATCGCCTCTGCAACCACCCATAGAGACTGGGTTCGTTGTGAAAGAGAGCACTTTAAGAGCGCCCCGATTTTTTAACTGGAGTGTGGGACTGGAGCAAGAGTTGGCAGCCTCAATTTATCTGAGCGCTGAGTTCCAGCAAAAGCGAGGCAGAGACGGATTTACTTTCATTCCGCGAAGGGTTGACCCGTCGAGTCCGTTAACCATCTTCGAGTTGCATAATTTGGGCAAAGACCGTTACAACGCAATTCAAGTCACTTTGAGACGGACGTTTAAAGGCGAGTCCACCTTTTTCGCTTCCTACACCCGCTCGAAAAGTCGTTCCAACAGCGTGCTTGATTTCGATATTGATAACCCTTTCTTCGGCCCACAGGCTGGAGGTCCTCTGCCCTGGGATACGCCCAATCGCCTAATTTCATGGGGCTGGCTGCCTCTGCTGAAGAGCTTCAAGCTCGCCTATTCACTTGAATGGCGGGATGGATATCCGTTCAGCCTGGTCAACGAAGACCAGGAGCTTGTGGGGCCGCCAAACTCACGCCGGTTTCCTGCCTATTTCTCGCTAAACCTGCATGTCGAGCGGCGAATCCAGCTGCTGGGACGTCACTGGGCAGTGCGTGGAGGCTTCAATAATCTGACGGGTCGTGAAAATGCGACCGTGGTGAACAATAACGTGGGCTCCCCGGATTTCCTGACCTTGGGAGCGGTCCAAGGGCGCGCCCTGGTCTTCCGTCTTCGATTGCTCGGTCGAAACTAGTCCGCATTTCTCACACCAGATCGTCACGAAGCGGCGCAGGGGCAGGCCTGAC
>JALLOM010000152.1 GCA_027717865.1 Acidobacteria bacterium AH-259-O06
TTGATAGCGCTTGAAAACTTCACGAAAGGCCTCCTGGTCTCCTCTCTGACAACGCTGAATCAGTTCCTTTTCCAACAAACAGCCAGTCCTGTAATTTGCACTCTCTATTAGATGCATGGACGGGGAAATTTCTTCCATCTTTTTGACCCAATCCGTGTAAGCAGGCTGAAGGACATAGTCCTGAGGTCAGAGTTTCCTTACTTCAGAATTGCATCGGAGAATTTTCTGAAGCCATCTGGTTCGCAAGCCTATCTTGCTCGCATGAAGTGTGGGTCAACAACTACCTGCGGATTTTTCGTAGTTTTCGTAGTGCCCAATTAGTGTGTTGCTGGTATGTTCTTTAACTTTGCAACCAACCTACCTTTAATCCTCTCATTCGTTTGCGCCATAATGCAAACCACATCTTCTACAGCGTTACTGGTGACTTTCGCTTCTCACCTCAAGCACTTCCTGGACAAACTGACCAAACACATTCAGCAAGATCCTTTCTCTCACTCTTTCTCAAGAGGCTCTCCTCGTCGATTACGCCTTTCACAAGATTCTTTAACGCGCACCCGTGCGGGTCCTCGAGTTCATAGTGAAAAATGACCGTGTCCCCACAGAAGAGGAGAGAAGGCAGTTGCTCAGTGAAGTGGGCGGGAGCACCGATTGAGGGCCAAGCAAAATCGCCAAGCCGAGAGGTAACGATCCAGTGGGCATAGTTAACGCAGGATCCAATCTATACCGATCAGAATGGTACCCGCGTTGATCCCGATATTTTCTCCAGCCGTACCGGCATTGGAGATGTGGTGATTCCGAAGCTCGAAAATCCAACCGGGTCCTTTCTCGGGTATGAAGCGGATCCCTCCACCATAGAGCACTTGGAAATTGAAGACGCGGTCGATCTCGAGTACATCGAGAGAAGTCCAAAGCAACCCAGCACCAAGGGTTACGTAAGGAACCCAGCGACGGTCGTTCCGGAAATGGTAGCGTCCCGCCATGCCAACGAGTCCCGAGGATATTTCGAGGTGCGGCTCATGGTAGAGAAGCAGCGTTGCCTCTCCGTAAAGCTCCAGACGGTCAGCGACGAACCAGCCCATCTGGGGATGAAAGGCCAGAAAGGCCAAATCGGTGCGAGTTTTTCCGTAACCAGGCCAGCCATGTTTCCATGAGTGTCCCCAACCCCAGAGAAGTCCCCGGCTCTGGCTGTTGGTATCAAAGCCCTTCTGTGCAATCGTGACTTGGAGAGAGAGACCCACAACTGCCACAAGAATTAATGGCGTTTGGAGTCGGGTTAACATTGGAAGGCCTCCCTATACCGATCCCCCTTGATTGGGACAACCGGCCTTCTCTCGATTTGCCATAATCAGATTTCCATCCAGAGCGAGGAACAAAACGGGAAGGCCAACCTTTTTGGCCCTGTCGTCACGACTCTTTGCGATTCTTTTTGTGGCTAACGTTCCCGCTTAGAACCTTCGTATGGTCCTTGTGTCACTAGTATGGATCCACCGCAGGGAATACTGCGCCCTCCTCCCTTGCTCTGAGAACTTTGCTTGTCAAACTTCGAGAGCTGTCACAAAATGACCTGCGGGTCCAGCGTCTCGGATGTCAGAGGTAGTTCCTTTTTCGAAGGCGGCCTATCCCTTATGCTTTCCCGAAGGTTCATCTCCGAACCAAAGTTCCGGGCCGGAACTATTATCCGAGCAAACCGTCTGTGTCAAGTTATGAAACAACTGCTGAAACAACTGCTCATGAAGACCGCAAGAGATAACCACGAAGTCTTTTCTTTATGTAGCGGGTTGGGGCTGCGAACAGAGCAACATTCGCTGGTTTAGGTCATCGGAAAGGAGGGACGCGATGAATCAAATAAGGTTAGTACTGCCGCTTTTTCTGGCCATCTCGGTTGTCGCAGGTGTTCTTGAGGAAACGGGGTCCGGAACATCGCAAAAGGTGCGAATCACTTTTGAGGATGGGCAAGTGGGGAAGTTACCGGCAGGTTGGAAGGTTGAAGCCACCCATCCAAAAGGCAAGCTGGCGGATTGGTCTGTACAAAAAGATGCCAGCGCTTCCTCGGGCGACCACGTACTGCTGTTGAAAATCAATGATTATGATCGCGGGACCTTTAATCTCTGCTGGACAGATCAAGTGAGCTTCCAAGATGGAATTGTGGAAGTCAAGGTAAAAGCGCGTGAGGGTCGTGTTGATCAAGGCGGCGGTCCGATCTGGAGGGTGAAGGACAAAGATAACTACTACATCGCTCGCTGGAATCCACTTGAGGACAACTTTCGCCTTTACTACGTCAAACATGCCAGGCGCGTCCAGCTGGACACCGCCAAGGTAAAACTGCCGGCAGATCAGTGGCACACCATTACCATGCAGCATCAGGGCAACCAGATTACGGGATACTTGGATGGCAAAAAACTTCTGGAAGTGAATGACACAACATTTCCCGAGGCTGGTGGAGTTGGGCTCTGGACGAAAGCGGACGCCGCCTCGTCTTTTGACGATTTGGAAATCCGGAATCAATGACGGGGAGCGAGATTTCAAGAAAGTCTGTCAGAAGAATTCGCTTCCCGTCTGTCCTGCCGTTTAGTTTGTTGCTGGTCGGTGAATCGATGGGGCTGAAGACCTGGGAGTAGAGCGGCAGCCTCAGCAGGCCAGAATTGATTTCGTAAATTCGTGATTATGAATGCTTCGGCGCGGCCTACCGCATTAATCCCTGTCATTGCCGTGCTCGTGGGTAGCCTAGGCGTGGCACCGGCCCGGGCCCAACACAAGGACAAATGTGTCGTCCTCTGCATGCCCGAGCTCAAGTTTGAGCCCAGCGTAACGATCACCAACCTCTTCAGTCCACCGACCGTTGCGGAGCTTGAGGAAGGCAGGCCTGCCGGCACGACTAAGCTCAAACGGGAGGTTGAGTTTGAGCTGATCTTTGCCGTAGATATCCCCACGGAGATTCCCCGGCTTGGCTTGACGGTTGAAGCGATCTGGACCCCTTTCGTAGGAAGGTCCAGCAACGTTTTCACAGGCGCCACGGCCGCGGAGTTAGGTGTGGAGGGAATTGACGACAATCCGGTAGAGCTCGAGATAGAGGTCAATCTGGCCCTTCTGGAGCCGGAGCAAACGGGCGGTTGGCTGGACATTCATTTTGACATAGTGGACCAGTTCAGTCCCTCCGAGCGACCACAGGACACAGGCCTGTACACGCATAAGCTGAACTTTGAGCTGGACACCGCTGTGGCTTTCCTCAATTGGCTCCCGAAAGGGAATTGGCTCCGGAATCTGGAATTGGAGTGGTCACTCGATTATCTCGCGACAGGGATCCCGCAGGCGGGAGATGAGGTCCCTCGCGGTGAAGAGCTTTTCCTGACGGACGCAAGCCCCTGGTCTTTATCGATGCTCCTGGTCATTCCTATCGCACCACTATCGCCCTAGATTAAGTGCCCCACATGAAAGTGATTTGCGAGCCTTCCAGCATGAACAGAGGGAGTACAGAAGGGTAATTGGCTTCTTCTCTATCACTAGGCTACCCTCTCTGCCTGGCTGCTGTTCAGTATAACACCGGCTGGTGGATGGGTTTTGTTGTTATGAGAAGATTCGAGTTGGCGGATATTTTGGGTTTAGCCGTGGTCCTGCTCTGGGCTGCCAATTTGCCCCTGGCCAAGGACGCCTTGAGAGAATTCTCTCCCATGAGTTTCAACGCAGTGCGTATACCCCTATCGGCCTTGCTGTTGTGGATTCCGACGCTGGTTTTGGAAAGGCGAATTCAGCTTCAGCTCAGAGATATCTGGAAGATCCTGGGACTGGGCCTCATCGGAAATGTCTTCTATCTCACGCTGTTCATCCATGGGCTGGAGTTGACAAAGGCAGGCAATGTGGGACTGCTGATGTCGATCGGGACCATTTTTACCGCTTTGCTGAGCCGACTTTTGGGGCATGAGTACTTGGGCCGCATCGTATGGGTGGGCATCTTCTTGTCCTTCGGCGGCGTAGCGGTGATCCTGCTTGAAAGTACGGAGTTTGCAGTGGGCACAGGAACACTGGTCGGAGACCTGATTACACTGGCTGCCGCCGCCTGTTGGTCCGTATACACGGTTTACAGTAAAACCCTGATGAAAAGCTATTCGCCTCTCACTTTCACCACTCTCACTCTCAGTGTCGGCGCCCTTGTCCTCTTTTTCATCTCGCTCCCCAATCTGATTGACCAAGACTGGGGGCAAATCTCCACGAAGAGTTATCTCGAACTCGGCTATTCTTCCATCTTCTCCCTGGCTGTTGCCTACTCCATATGGTTTTACTGTGTGGACCGTCTGGGAAGTACGAAAACCGCTATCTATGCAAACCTGGTCCCTTTTTGGACACTCCTCTTCGCTTGGCTTTTCATTGGGGAGGAGATCACCCTACTGCAAATCCTGGGAGGAGTGCTGATCTTGACCGGGATCTATATGACGAAGCTGAAGAAGGAGAGAGGAGACAGGAGACAGGAGACGGGAGTTAGGAGTTGATGAATTGAGAGTTAGAAGTGGAGGGTCAGGAGTTGCAACATTGCTACCGAGTCTTATCTTCTACCTCCTGTTCCTGTCTCCTCACTGAGTCACTCCGAAGATCAACGGGGGGTCGCTCTCTGGAGCCGATCCAGCACTTCCCGAAGCTTCTCGAGAGCCTCCTGTAGCCCGACTTTGATAGCCTCCAGCTCCTGCGATCTGAAGGGCGGTGGCGCCCGCTCTTCCAACACAGTTGCAACCTGCTCTTCCACTTCGTCGCCACCGGTAGGAGCAACCGTGGGGAGTTCGCCAACCAGAGCTCGGACACTACGCTCGAGTGTAGCGTGCATGACCACCTTGGTGGCATCGGCGAGAATGATCCGGCGCAGTTCGGGGAATTCCAGTGCCTCCGGTCTTAGGAAAACCGGCTCGGCATAAAGTATGGAATCTCCCAGCGGGATGACGAGGAGGATGCCGCGCGCTACCTCAGATCCCACCTGTCCCCACAACGTGAACTGCTCTGAAATAATGGCGTCATTGTCGATCCTGGCTTCTACCTGGTTTGGACCATCCACATGTCGGCCCGAGGGAAAGTGAAAGAGGACGAGTTCTCCATAGTGGAGAGCATCGTTGCGAGCGGCAATCCAGGCAACCAAGTTATGGCGGTCGACCGGGGTAAAAGGCTGGATGAGGAGGAACTCTTCTCGATCCTCATCGGGAAGGCGGGCCACGATATAGTAGGGCTCCAACGTCGACGTGCCGCCGAACGAAGTTTGCAGTGGAAGAGCCCACTGATCCTCCTTGTTATAGAACACCCCAGGATCTTGCATGTGATATTGAAGGAGCATTTGGACCTGGATTGTAAAGAAGTCTAATGGATAGCGGAGGTGGGGCTGCAGATATCCAGGCATCTCTTCCAAGGGCTTGAAGAGCCCGGGAAAGATGCGCTGATAAGTCTGAACCAAGGGATCCGTGGGATCGGCAATGTAAAAGTCCACCGTGCCGTGATATGCGTCGATCACCGCTTTAACACTGTTGCGGATGTAGTTGAATTGGCCCTGCCAAGCCGTGGAGTAAGGATATCGGTTGGTCACCGTATAGGCGTCTTGAATCCAGAACAAACGCCCATCGGCAACGACAACGTAAGGGTTTTGGTCACGCAGGAGAAAGGGCGTGAGCGTGGAGAACCGCTGGGGAACGGTTCGCCGATATTGAATTCGACTCTGTGGCTCAATTTCCCCGGAAATCAGTATGTTAAGATCACGGAACTGCCAGGCATAGAGTAGTCGCCGAAACAAGGAGCTGAGAAGGACTCCTCCTTGTCCCTCGTAGCGGGTGTAGACCGGGCCATCCCGCCCGGGATAGTTAATCTCCTGCATCCTGGTACGGACAATAATGGAGTCCAGGCTCTTTAGACCATAGTAGATCTCGGCGCGTTCGAGTGAAATCTTTCCCTGGGGCGGGACGTCTTTCAAGAAGAAGGCGGCACGCCCACCTGACTCGACTTCCGTGACCGGACTCATTGCAACTCCATAGCCGTGGGTAAACTGCAAATAGCGGTTCACCCACCGTTGAGCCTCCTGAGGTAGTTTCTCGGCGGAAATCTCCCGCGTGGAAAGCATGACCTGCCGCAACTGCCCATCGATGACGTAGCGGTCGGTCGTAACGGACAAAAAGTCGTAGTAGAGACGGAAAAATTGGATCTGGTTGTAACTCTGAAGAAGAGGATCTTCATCCCACAAGCGTATGTTTTGAACCGTGCCCTGATTCTGGGCAACGGTATCGGCTTCGACGGTTCCTTTAGCCGGGTGGCTTTGTGACTGCAGTTGGTCTAAAGCGTAAGCCTGGCGGGTCAGCTGGATGTGGTTTGCTAAGTAGGGTTCTTCTCTCGCGAACTCACTTGGTTCTACATAGAATCGCTGGATTAACGCAGGTAGCACCGAACCAGCCACGATGTTCAGCCCAAACCACAGACCTATGGCCCAATAGGTCAGACGGCGGCCGGACGAAAAGGCCCCAACACTCAGCAGGATGCCGCTCAAAATCGCTACCCCGGTCATCAGATAATGGACCGGAATGCCCGCGTTCGCCTCCGTATAGCCAACACCGACAACAGCTCCCGAGGTGGAGTAAAGGAGATCGTAACGCCCCAGCCAGTGTCCTAGCGCCAGCAGGAGAAAGATGGTGGTTCCCAAGCCGGCCAGGTGGGCCTGGACCCTACCGGAAAAAGTAAAGACCTCCCCTCGCAACCGGGAAAACAGGTAATAGAGGACAGCGACCATCAGAGTCACTACAATCAAGGCTTCCAGCAACCATTTTTGGATGAAGTGAAGTACTGGAAGGGTAAAGACAAAAAAGCTGAGATCCTTTTGGAAGATGGGGTCTAGCCGGTCAAAAGGTACTGCCGAGAGGAAACGAAGAATGCTATCCCACTGTCGAGCCACTCCGGCCGCAACGAACAAGCTAATCAGCGCTACAGTCCCGACAGAAAGCCAGGATAAGAGTTGTCTCACTGCCGCGTAACGGTGTGGAGAAATACCGGTTTGGGCCAAAGGCGCCTGTCCCCGAGTAGTACGGAACACCAAGTAGAGGTTGGTCGCGGCGATGGCTGCGAATAGGAGTCCACCCGCCAAAAATAGCCAGATTTTCGTGCTCACCATCTTCAGAAGGACCTGCTGGTAGCCTAGATTGCTAAACCAAAGCCAATCAGTGTAGAAAGAACGCGCCCAGTTGAGCCCAATCAGGAGAAGGAGGATTGCCACAACCACCAGGATCCGCTTCAGGCGGCGGGGCCAGCCGGAGACGTCCAACTCCTGTAGGAAATCCTCGAGGGTTAAGGGGCGTTCAGGGCCTTGCGGCGGATCACTGCCGCTCGCGTCGTTCATAGCGGACCTCCAGCCCCAGTGGCCAGGAGGGTCGCCGCTTCTTGCGCCTCGGACTGAGTGCTCATTTCCACAAAACCAAAGCCCCGCCACCGACCGCCCATTCTGTCGGTAATTAGCCGGGCTGATTCTACAGTCCCGTACACCGAGAAAACTTCCTCTAGCTCCCCTTCGGCAACGGAACAGGGCAGACCACCAACGTATAGTTTCTTACTCTTCATATTCTCCTCCCAAGAGAATGTTATGGCCATCAACCCTAGGATACTGACCGCAAAAGGAGCAGAGCATGGTAGCTTTCTTATCTGGTGCCAAGATTCTGGCCGGCTATTCCTTAGGGATCTTCACAAACTGAGACTAACTTAACTGCGGCCTTTAACACTGCTCGTGCAACTTCAGCAGCTCCTCAAACTGAAAAAGTCGTGTGATTCTATCCTGTCTTTGCACGCCACGTCAATCCATGTCAACCTGAACAGGCTGAATATAATTTTAAGTCATGGGTTCAGATCAGACGGGCTAGGATGTCAGTCCGTTTCTTGCATCTGTTAGCCTTTGTCTAGTCCGCATTTCTAC
>JALLOM010000153.1 GCA_027717865.1 Acidobacteria bacterium AH-259-O06
GCGGCTCCAAAGTGATCGACTTGGGAACCGTTCCCTCGCCGACCTTGCAAATCTACCTGGAGAAGCTGCGGATCGACGGCGCCATCATTATTGCGGCCGGGCATAATCCTCAAGAATGGAATGCTCTCAAGTTCTTACGCGGAGACGGAATGTACTTGAATACTTTTCAAGGTCAAGACCTCCTGGAGATTTACAACCATGCTGAGTTTGCAAAGGCCGGATGGGACGAAATGGCAGCTGTCGAATTCGACCACCAGGCCCTGGATTACCATCTGAGAAGGATTAAGGAAACCTTTGATGTTGAGGCAATCCAAAAGCGACATTTCAGAGTGGCAGTTGATTGCTGTAATGGAACATGTACACGGATTACGCCTCGTCTTCTCAAGGAGCTCGAATGCGAAGTCGTGGCCCTTAATGATGACATCCAGAGACCCTTTCCGCACTATCCCAATCCTACTCCCGACAATATGAACCAGCTCGAGGCTTTAGTCAGAGCAGCCAAGGCGGACATCGGCTTTGCTCACGATGCCGAGGGGGAGCGATTGGGAATCGTGACCGAAAGAGGGATCAGTCTGCACCAGGAAAAGACTTTGGCCATTGCATGTCTAGTTGCCTTGAGCACTGATCGGCTCCCCCCTGAAGAGGGGGCAACAAGAATTGTGGTCACTAATTTGTCGACGAGCAGCATGATCGATGTCCTGGCCCAAAAAGCGGGTGCAATGGTCTATCGAACGCCAATCGGACAGGCCCACGTGGCGGATAAGGCGCGACAACTGAGTGCCGTTGTGGCCGGGGAAGGGTGTGGCCAAGTTATCCTGCGCCAGCTTCATCCCGTTCCTGACGGTCCGGCGGTGATTGTTTGCATTCTGGAACACTTGGCCAGATGGGGAGGGACGATTTCGGAACTAGTCGAACAATTACCTCGTTTTCACATGGTTAAGGAAAATATCCCCCTTCCTCCCGAGGTCCTTTATAGTAGGCTTCAGTATTTTCGGGGTCAGGCTGAGCGAGAGGAAGATAGCTTTGAACTAGATCTGACTGACGGTGTAAAAATCAATACCCCGGATGGCTGGGTTCACGTGCGAGCCTCCACCACTGAGTCACTGCTGAGGATCATCGCGGAAGCTATTGAGAAACAAAGGGCACATGAATTACATCAATGGGCTCGCGAGAGGGTCTCGGTTTAGGAGGGTAAGGGGCGAACCGGTGGCGGATTAAGAGATGAAACCCATCAAAACCTTAAAAGTGAGCATTTCGGGTGTTCGCGGCGTCATTGGCGACACTCTAAAACCTTTGTTGCTTTGTCGGTTCGCTCGGGCATTTGCCACGCACATGGGTACAGGGTCGATTGTGGTCGGCCGAGACACACGCACCTCTGGTGAAATGGTCAAACACGCTGTGCTTTCCGGTTTGCTCTCCTCGGGAATGCGAGTCATTGATGTAGATATCTGCCCTGTGCCTACTATTCAGTTTGCCGTGCGTAAGCTTCGAGCCAGGGGAGGAATCGCCATTACAGCCAGTCACAATCCAGCCGAATGGAACGCACTAAAGTTTATCAAGGCCTGCGGCTGCTTTCTCAATGCCTATGAGGCTGAAGAACTGCTTAGTCTCTATCATCAGGAGGAGTTCAACGAAGTTGGCGCCAGCCAGATTCTTTCTCTCGACGCTTATGATTGTGCAGTTGAGGACCACCTCCAGAGGATCATTGAGACCATTCAGCCTCCGCTCGAACCCAAACTGAAAGTGGCTGTCGACTGCTGCAATGGGGCCGGTTCAGTGATGACCCCGTCACTGCTACGCAAGCTTGGTTGCGAAGTCGTTGAATTGAACTGTACTCCCAATGGTTATTTCCCCAGACCTCCTGAACCGCTGCCGACAAACCTGGGTGAATTGTGCCGGACGGTGCGCGAGCACAAGGCCGACATCGGCCTGGCACAGGATGCCGATGCTGACCGCCTGGCTATTGTGTCAGAGACTGGCTCTGCGATTGGAGAAGAATACACCTTGGCGCTTTGCACTTATTTCGTGCTCCCTCGTGAGAAGGGAACAGTGGTCGTCAATCTCTCGACTTCTCGAATGATTGACGATATTGCCAAGTCTTTCGACTCCTGCGTAATTCGTACCAAAATCGGAGAAGTGAATGTTACGGAGCGCATGCAACGGGAAGAGGCAGTAATTGGAGGCGAAGGAAATGGAGGTGTCATTTATCCCAGAGTGAACATGGCCAGAGACAGTTTTGTGGCCATAACCATGATTGTCAGCCTGATGCGCCTGTTGGGGCAGGCGCACAACTGCAAACCCATTTCCGAGCTGACCCAACTTTTTCCCTCCTACAAAATGACGAAGTTGCGATATGAGATCCATCCTCATCGAATTCCAACCCTTCTTGAAAAGCTTGAAAGCATTTATCGAAATGAGGAGGTCAATTGTCTGGATGGTCTAAAAATCAATCGTGAGCAGGGTTGGATACACCTACGCGCTTCCAATACTGAACCCGTCATGAGAGTGCTCATTGAAGCCCGCACGGAAGAACTCCTGCGAGCTTACGAGCAGGAAGTCGCCGAACAAATTGAGGCACTAATAAGCAAAGAGTAGACTGTCTGTTTCCTTCGAGCTTCTTTAACTTTTCTCGGAAGTATCTTGCCGCCGTTGGTGGGCAGCGCCCCTGCCCTGATGCTCCTCAAAGAGAAGAACAGGGAAGGTGCTAAAATCAGATCTATGGAGGTATATGTATGGGCACCACTCCTCATAAGAGAATAACCCCTGGTGCCCTTGAGCACTGGAAAGGAGAATTGATCAATGGCCGAGCCAGTAGTCAGTTTTTCGAAATCGGACGCGGTTGGCGCGATCACTTTGAATCGTCCGCCGGCCAATAGTTACGAAATAGGTCTCATGTGCGATTTGGAGGCAGCGATTGACGCCGCCAACAGCGACAGCGAGACCAAGGTCGTGATCCTGAAGAGCGCGTTAGAGAAATTCTTTTGCGCGGGCGCGGATATCAAGACTTTTGCAGCCAACCGTACCCAGGACAATATGGAAATGGTTGGAGTCGCCCACCGGGCCCTAGAAAAGATGAGCACCAGCTCCAAAATTTTCCTAGCCGCCATCAATGGACATGCACTGGGCGGAGGACTGGAGATCGCTTTGGCCTGTGACCTGCGCTTTGCCGCGGAGGGGGAGTATCGGGTTGGCTTGCCTGAGGTCACGCTCGGACTGCTTCCAGGCAATGGCGGCACCCAGCGCCTGCCCCGTTTGATTGGAGCGAACAAAGCCTTGGAATTGATGATTGGCGGTGAGACTCTGGTTCCGGAGAAAGCTCTGCAGCTCGGTATTGTGAACAAACTGTTCACGGCGGATAAACTCCTTGCCGAAACCGAAGCCTATGCGCGGAGGCTCGCCGGCGGAGCGACGCAGGCCATTGGACAGATCAAAAGGGCAGTGTATGAGGGAAGTACAATGAAACTGAGCGAGGCCCTCAACCGGGAGCGGGAACTACTGAGGCCGCTCTTTGACACGGAAGATGCCAAGGAAGGTATCCGCGCTTTTGTTGAGAAACGAAAGCCCGTCTACCGAGGCAGGTGACAGGAAAAAAGAGCGGAGAAAAGATGATAACCGAGACTGAATTAAAGACCAGATTGGATGAGGGCAGGTTAATCGAGACCCTCGAGCAGATGAGCCCTCGATATCTGGAAGGCATTCGTCGCATTTTGACGGTTTCAGCCGATACCGAAAGTCCTAGAAAAGATTGGCCAGGGAGGAATGGGAGCAGTCTATCGGGCCGAGGACACCTCTCTGAAGCGTGAAGTCGCCATCAAGGTGCTGCCCGAGCAATTCACACAAGATCCCCAGCGACTGGCCCGATCGAGGCGTTCGAGCCGCCTCTCGATGATGGCCAGATCGGAGAAGATCAATTCGAGTTCCAGCAGGGAGAGATCGCGCTGGGGATCGATGGAGTCTTGAGTATGGGGCACTTGGTCATCCTCAAAGGCTCGAACGACGAGAACCAGGGCATCCGCGGTTCCGATCAATCCCAGGAGTTCGGGTGAGAGCCCTTCCTTTCGATCCTCGGCGGTTCCTCTGGTAAGGGCGTTGAATACGGTTGTTTTTCCGCAGTTTGGAAGTCCGATGATCGCGAGTTTCATCTTCGATCGTTCCTTGAACCAGTCTACTTTCGCCGTGAAGCCTGAAGAACCCTCTTGCGCAGCCGAAGCGCCTTGGGAGTCACTTCCACCATTTCGTCATCCCGGATGAACTCCAGAAATCGTTCGAGACTCATCTTGCGGGGGGGGATCAGATGAACGAGGATCTCCCCAGTGGATGACCGGATGTTGGTCACCTTCTTTTCTTTTGTGATGTTGACATCCAGATCCTGAGGGCAAGAGTTCTCGCCGACGATCATGCCCTCATACACTTCTTCTGCCGGTGAAACAAAGAGTGTGCCGCGGGGTTGAAGATGCTCGATGGCGTAGGCGGTGGCCTTTCCGGCTCGGTCTGAGACCAGCACTCCGGTGGGACGGTGAGGGATCTCGCCCTGCCATTCGGCATACCCGTCGAAGATGTGGGTCATGATGGCCGTGCCTCGAGTGCCGGTCAGAAGCTCACTGCGAAAACCCAAAAGCCCTCGTGAGGGAGCCCGAAATTCCATCCGCACGCGGCCGGTTCCGTGGTTGACCATTTTGACCATTCTGCCTTTTCGAATCCCCATTTTCTCACTGACCACTCCGATATACGAGTCGGGGCAGTCCACCACCAGTTGTTCCATCGGTTCCATTTCGATGTTATCAATCCTGCGAGTGATGACTCTGGGGCAGCCTACACACATCTCGTACTGTTCTCTCCTCATCATCTCAATCAGGATGGCCAGTTGAAGCTCACCGCGCCCTGACACTTTGAAGGCATCCGGTACGTCGGCCTCCTCCACTTCAATGGAGATATTCGTGAGGCTCTCCTTATGGAGTCGGTCCTTCAGTTGACGGGCGGTCAGGTGCTTTCCGTCTCTTCCGGATAAAGGGGAGTCGTTGACGGTGATCACGACCGAGATGGTCGGTTTGTCAACCTGAACCGGGGGCAGGGGTCTGGGGTCCTCAATACTGGACAGGGTCTCACCGATATTGATGTTCTCCACTCCTGCGAAGGCAACGATATCTCCTGGCCCAGCCTCCTTAATCTTTTCCCGGTTGAGACCTCGGTACCCATAGAGGGTCGAAATCTGCACCTCCTCGAAGG
Source organism: Acidobacteria bacterium AH-259-O06 (assembly GCA_027717865.1). Taxonomy (GTDB): domain Bacteria; phylum Acidobacteriota; class UBA6911; order RPQK01; family JADFOI01; genus JALLOL01. Next base: position 5,227 of record JALLOM010000153.1, read on the forward strand.
TTCCGTCTCTTCGGCATAGGACGGTGCGTTCCTTCTCACTGATCTGTCCGTTGAATACCCGTCCAATAGCCAGGTGGCCCACATAGTCGTCGTAGTCTAGTGTGGTGATCAGCAATTGAAGTGGGGCCGTGTCGTCAAAGCGGGGAGCCGGCACCGTGGTGAGGATTTGCTCAAAGAGTGGCGCCAAGGACTGGTCCTCTCCCTCCTGGGATGTTCGGCAGGTCCCCGCCTTGGCGTTGGTGTAGAGGACCGGAAACTCCAGTTGCTCCTCCGTGGCATCCAGGTCGATGAAAAGGGCATAGATCTCATCCAGGACCTCTGCCGCCCTGGCATCGGAGCGATCGATCTTGTTGATGACGACTATCTGAGGCAGTTCTGCCTCGAGTGCCTTTCTCAGAACGAACCGAGTTTGTGGAAGGGGCCCTTCGCTGGCATCCACCAGGAGGAGCACTCCGTCCACCAACTTGAGAGTGCGCTCCACCTCGCCCCCGAAATCCGCATGACCGGGAGTATCAACGATATTGATATGAACATCTCGGTAGAGAACCGAGGTGTTCTTGGCCATGATGGTGATGCCTTTCTCACGCTCCAGGTCCATGGAATCCATCACGCGTTCCACAACCTGCTGGTTTTCGCGGAAAACTCCGCTTTGCCAAAGCATGGCATCCACGAGGGTGGTTTTCCCATGGTCCACATGGGCGATGATGGCCAGATTTCTGATGTCCTTCCTGGTATTGATGCTCATAACTTCTATTCGCATTGTGGCCTGCCGGTCTCGAGAGTAAACCAGCCAAACTAGCATGAAGCCCCGGCTCTTGCGAGATCTTCTGGAGAAAATTCAGAAAAGCCAGTGAGTGCAGTCCGCAATTGCTCGCATCGGTCGGTGCGGTTTAGTGATTGACAGGACTTCAATAGAGGGTCCAGACTAATTCAAAATAATCGATCACTACAGCCGAGGGCGTTCATCCCGGGCCACTGATTGATCGCCCGGTTTTCAGGCTCATAGGAGCAAGGATCCGTCCGAATCTCAGTTGTCGGATATAGGAGTTTGCTTTTTTGAAGATCAGCGCCTAACAACGGCATGCAGCTGCGGCGCGAAGCGCCGCAGCTGGTGCCGAAGGCGTTAGGTGGTCGCTTATGGATACCCATTGCTGTTGGCATTGCAAGCAGTCGAGCGCTGAAATCGTACTCTTCAGCGCAGAAGGAGACAATCCAATGTTACCCAAATATGTCTACTATTGTAGAAACGATCGCACAGAACGTGGCCGACACCTTTCCAGACTTGAGCGCAACTGATCAAAGAATTGCTGTCGGACTTTACAGGTTGTTGGCCGAAGGCGAACCAGTCTCACTTGACCGACTGGCCCAGCATCTCAATGTCTCTATTGCCAACCACGAAAACACGTTTCTTCTCACCTTGGACGATGCCCATGAGATTGGCCGTTTGACAAACAACGCCACCTTTGGAGTCCCGCTTAAAGAATTGACTAATTGAACGGATCGGTCACCTTTGATGGGGTAGATATTCGCTCGTATACCTTTTGGGGAGAACCTTCGCAAGGGAGGCGATCATGCCAAAAAACTTTGACCTCACCGTGATCGGAACGGGATCGGCCGCGGCCCCTAATAGTCAAACAAAAGATCCGGGGTTGAATTTCTTTAGTAGCAAAGGAGATACTGGGCCAACAATTGTCCCCCAGGGAAGAAAGTGCTATGGGTTTGCTGATTGGTTTTGGTCTGTGGAGCTTGATTTCCTGGGTTGTGTTGGGATGGAACGGCCTTCCTTTGCGATTTTGGATTTCTAGAATCTTCCTTCTGGCTGGTCTCGTTTCCATCGGCGTAGCGCCTTTTGTCAATGGCGTATATTCTCAGCCGGTGATCCTATTCATTGGGGGACCCAACCCGTATCAGGTCGAGGATATTCAGCGATCATTTACTTCCCTCAGTTTGGGCATAGGCATCGCCTTACTAAGCCTTTGGGTTCTAACCTGCTGGGGCCATCGCCTGCCGTGGAAAAGTCCGCTCGGCCAAGCTGTAAAGTTCTCTATCGCAATTATTATTCTTCGCGTCTACTTCGAGAAGCTTGGAGTTCTCCCAAATATAGCCATGCTAATCGGTATTATCTGGTTGATTCTGCCACTATCCATATATTTCGCACTCGAGGCGGCCAAAGGAGGCTCTCAACGCAGATTCTGGACGTGGCTTCTAAGCTATGCTTTTGCGATCCGGATCTTGATTCTGGCGTTGATGGTGCTCGCGACCTATTTCCATCTGGGGACTCATTTCGACAACTCATCTATAACGACCTACACAGTTTTCGGAAAGGTGGAAAAAGTGGAAGCTGGATCGTGGGATCAGTACCGTAATCTCATCGTTTTTCCGCAAATGGTCCTCTGGCCAGCAGTGACCCTGACCGTGGGAGTCATCATCGGATGGCCGACTTACCTCATCAGCTCTCGACGACAAAGAGCGGAGCCTTGATTTCCTGTCGACTATCCTAACCCAGAATTCAACCTAGACGAAATAACATCCGATGTAGTAGAGAAGAAAATCTTCGAAGTACTTGAAAAAATACTTTAAGTTTCAGTTGCGGATAGGTTGCGTCAGTTGCGCGATTCTTC
>JALLOM010000154.1 GCA_027717865.1 Acidobacteria bacterium AH-259-O06
CTCTCTTGTTCTTTTGCTCTTTTGCTCTACGCGCGAAGCGCGTTTGCTCTATGGTTCTATTGCTCTTCTGTTCTATTGCTCCATTGCTCTTTCAATAGTGTCTTTCTGGTTCTGGAATTGGGCCCTCATACTCCCTTGTGACACGAAACACATTAAACCACTCCCACCTCTCTCCAGTGCTAAGGCTGAAGGGCAGGATTCCCCAACCGGTACTGTAGAACCCAGCGTGTGAGAAAAAGTCGAGTACTCTAATTGGATACTTCATTGACACATAACGTTGTTCCAGCAATTGTGTATCCTCATCTCCATCGTAAAGGGTGACCCAGGGGCTGGCCACATACGGTTTAACGATGATGTCCCCAGGCCTTGCACCTCTTTGGGTCCGGGTGAGGGGCTTGGCCCCAGCTTTTTCAAGATAGTAACGGAAGCCCCACTCTGCGGTGAACCAGATGGTCCGCGCAGGTTGAGAATATTGACTGCTGATCTCCCTTGCCGCACTGCGATAAACTCCGGCAAACCGATAGTCACCGTAGCCGACTGCCAACGAATAAAATCCGGTTAGAATCACGCCAAACCAGATGAGATTTCTAAGGAAATAGGGTTCCTTCACCCGGCGCTCCAGAGCCGCCACCCACCACAACAGCAGTGGTGGCAAGGCTAAGAGTGAGTAGCGAACCGAGCCACTGTAGTAGGCAAAGAGATAGGACAGGAGAATACCGAAAAACCACAGCAGGAGCAGGGCCTGGTCATGCAGTGCTGTGGTGCCCTGCTGCTGTGGTGCTGTCGTGCCGTGGTGCTGTCGTGCTGTCGTGCTTTCGCGATATCGCGCTGCGGCACAGGTGGACGCGCGATCTGATTCACCAGATCCGTCACGACCTGTGGGTCGCAGCTCCCCCCATGAGAGCATCAAATCACGAAAGCCCGAAAGCACGACGTCACGAAAGCACGACGTCACCACAGCACCACAGCGCGACAACACATGCCAGAGCGCGAGCAGGCCCGAGGAGAAGAAGAGAGCAAAGAGGAACATCGCCTTCCACGACCAGTCGGTAAACCAAATGTAAAAAGGCACGAAGCTAAGAAAGGAAATAAGGAGAAATACCCGTACGCTGAACCTTCTGGCGAAGCCGTACCACAAAGCCAAGGGAAAAAGGAAGGTCGCACCCAGGTTGAGCACGAAACTGAGGGCCTTGAGTCCCATGAGATCCCAGGACAAAGCTTCTCGCTTACTCATGTGTAGGAATGTGTTGATGAGAACCAAGCGGTCATAATGGAAATAGGCACGAAGATACCACAGCAGCCAAAATAAGACTGGCAGCGCAAGAAGACAGGCTATAGCCAGAGTTGTCGGAAGTGCCGCTGTTTGTTCTCCCGTTTCCCTTCTCTTGATCAGCAGATATGCTGACATTAGAAGAATTAAACCCGCGCTGATCAGGGAAATGAAGCCGGCCGCCAACAGGCTCAATCCACACAGCACCCAGTCAGGGGTGCTCGCCTCCCCATTGGCGATCCTTAAGAACCGGGACAGTGAGAAAATCCACAAGGCTAAAAGCGGAACGTCCGTCATTAAGGTGTGGCTTAAGACCAAAAAGACGGGTGAAACTACCAACAAACAGGCCGCTGCAAGGCGAAAGCGCACGTACCTTTGAGCCAGATCGTAAAAACCCATCGCGGCCAGGAGAGGAAACACGAGAAAAGCTAAATGGTAAACCCATTCCTTCTGGCTGCCAGTGACTAGCCTGATCAGTGCCAAATAATACGAAATCAATGGCAAATGGCTGTGGCTGGCTGCATCGGGAGTGATCAGACCCTCGAAAATGGGAGAATAGTCATAGGGAAACAGGGGTTTGTTCAGAATATTATCGGCGACCTCGAGGTAAATTCGGTCATCGATATGGAAGGCTTGGTGAACAAACGGAAGGGAGCCACAGAGGACGACTATAATGAGGAGGAATCGGGGAGAAAGTCGCAGCACCGATTCTTGACCCGGCAGCTCCACTTCCCGGGCTAGGAAGCTTCCACTGCCGAACTTTTCCTTCCTACCCTGGGCGCCTCAGAGAGCTTGGAAAGCTGCGCCCGGTGCAAAAGTTGGATGTAGAGTTTCTCCATGAGTCGAATGAGCGGAATTTCGGGCATAAATTCGAAAAACCGCCAGCGCAAGCGCAGTCGCAAGTAGCGATAGTAAAGGTTGTAAATCCCCATTAGCAGCGGCTTAAAGCGATTGTCACAGAATCTCTCGAAGGCCCGGCGCTCAAAAAATCGGCTCACTACGTTGATCTTGCTAATAAACTTCTTCTGCCGAGGGGAAAGAAACGGATTATTGTTCTCACCGAAGTGAAAATGGCTCCACCCCTCCAGTGTATCGGGAAACTCCATCCCGTAAACCAGGCGAGCCTTGTCGTAAAGAGTCGTACCCGGATAGGGGGTGTAAATCGCAACAGGAGCGGTGCCGGCGTTCGGGTTTGTGCTCAGGAGCTCGAACATGAAATCCACCGTCTGCAAGGTTTCCCTCCGTTGCTCCTTGGGAAAACCAGCCATAAAACCGTATTTAACATAGACATTCGAGTGGGACATCATTTGATTGACCTGGCGAACCTGATCGAGTGTTGTTCTCTTTAGAATCTCCTTCAGGCGTTCCGGGGAACCCGATTCGACACCGATCCACAGCTCCTTGAAGCCAGCCCGGTAGAGTTTGTCGATCATTTCCTCACTCTGGCGATAGAGGTAGTCAATACGGCACGGAACCTGAACAAGGAGATCCAGCTTTTCCCTTAACAACAAATCGCAAATCTTTTTAACTCGACCGGGATGTCCAAAGAAGTAATCGTCTTCAATGAATATTGCGCTGACCCCGAAGCGCTCCACCAGGTAGACGATGTCGGAAACAGCTCGTTCGGCAGAGTGGTATCGAAAACGCCGCTCATTGAACTTCAGGTTGTAACAGAACTCGCAGTCGAAAGGACAGCCTCGGCTGGTGACGATCTGCAGCTGAGCCTCACCCGTGGAAGGGGCACGCGTGAAATAGTGCTCCATTTCAATGAGATCGTAATTCGGCCTTGGGATGACATCTAGATCTTCGATCATGGGGCGGCCGGGGTTGAACTTCAACTTTCCATCAACCTTGTAGCCAACACCCGCCACCGAGGTGAGATCTCCACCCCTTCGGAGGCAATCGGTCAGTTCAATAAGTGTGATCTCCCCTTCCCCGACCACAACGATGTCACACAACGGATCTTTAAGAGTGGAATCGGGGCAAAGGGAAGGATGGACGCCTCCCCACACAATGGGAAGATCGGGATCGACTCTCCGAACTGCTCGAGCGGCCTTTAGGCCCCCTCGAATCTGCATCCCTGTCATGCTGGAAATCCCCACAAGCAGGGGGTTTTCCTGGCGAATCGATGCGGCGACGTCCTCTTCAAAAGTAGTGGTAATCCGCTCATCGAGGATCTCGACCCGGTACCCGGCCCGCTCGAGAACCGTTCCCAGATAAAGACAGGAGAGTGGAAGCCCTACGTTGATGCCAAACACATCCATCCCTGTGATGGGATAGATAAGTAAAACTTTTCCCAGATCCTTCTGGCTCGATCTTTCCCAAGGATAATTCATATTGGATTCCATTGGCTCCCCATTCGCACTGACTGCCCCCTGATCGTCACTGGGGTCTTTACCTCATCAACCACTGTTTGTAAAGGTTCTCGGCCGCAGTTGTGAGCTGAGGAAAAGTCTCCCGAACATAAGGGCGAATCCGAACCAGCGGGGTCGTCCATGCTGGATGATTGATGTAGTCACAATTAGCACAAAGCTTGAGCTGATCGAAATTTCTCTCGTACAACCAGCTCCTCTTCTGGTCAAATGCCTTCGAATGCCAGACTTCATAGATGCTGTTGTGCGTAACATCTCCCACGCAGTACTCGGCCTCGGAATCAAAACAGCACATTGCTACACGGCCATCGGCCAAGATGGTGATGTAATGATTAAGGCGCTCACAAAAGTTGATCTTGTGACGAGTTCGGCCGTTGTTCTCTAACTTACCCGCCCAATTAAAGTAGACAGAAAAGCGTACCTCATCGGCCTCTTTCCACACCTCCTTCAGCTTTTCTCCGGTACGCTTGTTTTCTTTCACCGTGACCATGGCAATGGAAACTCTTGGCTTTGACTTACCCAACTGTTTCCTGCGCCGGATAAAGTGTAGAACATTGTTTCGCACTTGGTCATAATTGAGTCCAAGCCGAATCCGTTCGAAGGTCTCCTTGTTTCCTCCATCGATGGACACTATCACGCTGTCAAGAAGGTCTTCCTGCAAAAAAGTCTCGGCCAGCTCCGCTGATAATTTCGAGCCATTGGTGGTCAGATTCACATGGGTCTGTGGGGCAGCCCTGCGCACGTAACGAAAATAATCGACCACCCCCGGAACCAGTAACGACTCGCCGTGCAAGAAAGGCAGGATCTTTTTGGCCTTGCGTCGGCCACACTCGTCGACGATTTTGCGGAACAGCGGCATTGGCATGATTTGGCGCTTGCGCTGCATAGTAGGAGTAGCACAGATCGTACAGCGTGCGTTGCACACGTTTGTCAGCTCCACGTACACGTGATCGGGAAAATCGGGATACCGGTACATCCTAGTTTGCTCGTGAGATTTCACCCGTCATAAATTCGGGCAAGAAGTTTCGTTCAATGGCCTTAATATATTTTTTACTGGAACGAATATTTAACAATTTCGGCACCAGTTTCAGAAAGCGAAAGCGAGTCAGGAAAAATAATAGATACGCTTTCCGTTGAAGTCTCTTCAGGGTTTTGAAATCAAAATCGGAAGTTTGGATCCTCACCACCTCGTGGAGAAGATCAGGTTTGTAGTTGGGGTCAAACATGTCCTGCTCAATCACCTGTTTGGCGAGTTCAGTCCCGGCATAAGGAATCACAATGCTGAACAAGGCTCCATCGAGATCCGTCTCGCAAGCGAAGCGAATGGTCATGTTAATTTCTTCGACTGTTTCTGTTGGGAAACCGATCATGAAGAACCCTAAAGTATTGATCTTATATTTTTTCGACCAGCGCACCACGTCCTTGACCATGTGAAGCTTCAAGTATTTCTTACTGAGCTTCTGAATGCGAGGACTGGCTGACTCGATGGCGATACACATGTGATGTGTCCCCGCGGCTGCCAGCTTCTGGATCAGCTCCTCATCGAGCCGCTCCAGGCGAACTCCGTTTCCAAACTGCATGCCGATTTCAAGCTTTTCCTCGACAATCATGTCACAGATTTGTTTGGCCCGGTCCATGTCGAAATTGAAGATGTCGTCTTCGACCATGAACTCCCGGATGTTGTAGTCGTAATAGAGCATCTTCATCTCTGCCAGCACGTCTTCCGGACTACGCGGCCGAAACTTCTTGCCGAAGAGATCATGACAATAGTAGCAGTGCCAGGGACAACCTCGACTGGTGAAGATTTGGATGGCTCGACTGTACTTCGGGGTGTAGCGAGCTGATTCCGCCTCCACATAACGATCGAGGTCAAGCAAGTGGTAAGCCGGGAAAGGAATCGAATCCACATCCACAATCTGGGGGCGAGGAGGATTCTTCCTGATTTCCCCATTGACATCCTTATAGGCCAGGCCGAAAACCTGCGCCATGTCTCCATCGCCAGAGAACACATCCAAGAAATGGGCGAAAGTCTCCTCTCCCTCCCCTACGCACACGAAATCACAGTAGGGCTGGGCCATGACTTCGTTAGTGACCATGGTGGGATGCTGTCCGCCGAAGATAATTTTGATGTTGGGGTCAAATTCTTTGACCTTAGAGGCCACCATCTCCGTGCCTTCGAATTCTGCGGTCATGCAGCTGAAACCGGCCAGATCCCACTTTCGCTCTTGCAGCTTGCTGCAAAGAACCGGGTCGGGATCGTCCTCTAAAGCCAAATCGAGAATGTCTACATGATGACCTTTCCGTTCCGCGATTGGCGCAATGTAGACCAGACCGATGGGAATTCCCACGATCATGTCCATGAAGGTCGGCTTAGCACGAATCAGTAAGATATTCATTTCCCTCTCCAAACGCAGACGCCTTGATTCCTGACATGACCCACGAACTGCACGGAATTGTACACGTTCATCTGTCTCGAAATAGTGGCAACTTGTAAAAGATCGCCATCTTCTCCATCTTTGGAATCCATTGGCGGATCTTAAACGTGTCCACCAGGAAACTTCCAAGAATCACGGGCAACCGCGGATTGGGAGCGTGGCAGTTCTGACAGTCCGGGTAATCACTGAGATCCCCGCGCAGGTGCGCCTCGCGTATCCGCTGTATCTTCTCCGAGTTCCACAACTCAAAAACCGACTTTTCCTTCACATTCCCAATGGGCTCTGACTGCCACATATGACAGCACGGGAAAAAATCCCCTTTGTAGTTGATGGTGGCCGGACCCTGCCACAGCTGGTAACAGGGGTGACGGCGCCGGTCATGGTTAATTCGCTCCTCCAAGGCCACTTCCGGGATGACAATTTCATCTTCCTTAATGCGGATCTCATCCACGCCGTCGATCGACCACATCTGGTAAAAGTCATGAATCTGGTGGTGGTTCTCGGGCAGCCGCACCATTTGAAGCACGACAAATAAATCCGATTCTGTCTCCTTCTTGATTTTCAAAAAGCGCAGAATGTTGGCCCGAACCTTATCGAATCTGGCCCCTTTTCGGTACTTTTCGTAGACTTCGGGCGTGGCTCCGTCAAAGGCAATAATCAAATTGTCGAGCCCGCATTCAATGAGTTGATGACTGCGCTGCTCGGTAAGAATCGTTGCATTGGTAGAAACCACCGTGTAGATTCCAGCGTCCCTGCAATAACGGACCATCCTATAGATATCAGGATTCATAAGAGGTTCGCCGGCACCCCAAGGAAAGACCAGTTCGCTCTGATGTCGAACTTCATCAATGATGTCCTTAAAAAGGTTGAAGTCGAAATCTTCCGGCGGGTAATAACCGAATTCTCGAGGGCACATGGGGCATTCCAAGTTGCACTTGGCGGTATTTTCTACGATGAGGGTCATGGGATAGGCTTGGAGCTCACTGCGTCCCGTAAGATAACCAGACAGGAGCTTCCAACGATTTTGAATGTGAGTCAACTTCATTAGTGCAACCTCTGGTCCCGGCCGCCCACTGACAATCATACTAGATGACAACGCCGACGGAAAGACACATTATTTTTGAGCTTCGCGCACTGAGCGACGACTTTCTTGAGCTGTAAGGTGCCACGTTGCACGTTTTCAGGTTGTGTAGGCGCAAGAAGGAACGAAATTCATGCCGTTTTACAATTGTTAACAGCAGAACAAATGGCGACCTATCGTTTCGTTGGCTGACGCCCTCATCGCCGCCATGGCGGTGCGGCGAGAAAGGAACTGGTGCGCGACGAGTTCGAAAAGCTCCGCGCAGACAGGACATTCTCGGCAAGGATGCGGACCAAGTTTCGCGCTTGCCTATACGATGATGAGAACGCCTGGTGAGCCGGGAGATTCTGCTCCTTCACCTTGGAATCAATCAACCCCGTTCAACGGGACTGGCACCTCCCCGGATCTTCCGCCAATATTCCAGGACTTTCGAAAACAGCCTCACCAGTTTCTCCGCGTTAAGGGACCGGAAGGCATTGAATGTCCAGCCTGATCGGTTACGGATACGGACAGCCCGAGCAGGCGAAACCCTGCGTCGAATTGCCCAGGATACAAACAACCCACGGGTCGATGCGGATGAGCTGTCACTATTGAATCGAATCGATCCCGATCAGCGGCTTACCGCCGGGACACTGGTTAAGATTGTAGAGGCAGGGCGACGATAGGTTCCAAGTTTCAGGTTCCG
>JALLOM010000155.1 GCA_027717865.1 Acidobacteria bacterium AH-259-O06
TCCGGATCGAAAGGGAGTCCACGGCTGGCAGCGACGCGGTCAATGAAAGACAGGCCAAGAGGACCCACGTAATTCTCTTCAATCGCAAAAGCCGGATCAGCCAAGGCTTCTGGAAATGAGACAGATTGGTAGCCACGGTTTTGCAGCATCTCGAGCAAATCTTCTAGGAAGTTAGCGGTCGCCACCCCACAGTGAAGCCAGAGAATGTGATTGATGTTACACTCAAAGACGTTTTGCGATTGGCTCTCGGCATAGTCCAAAGCTTTGCCAATGTGCTCCAGGTAGATGGACTTCAATTGAGCGATTTTCTCGGGATCTTGCTCGTTTTCGATGTAGATTGGGTTGAAGCGGTAGTCTGAAGTCTTTACCGTGACATGAGCGGTTTCATATCCTCCATTATATAAGGCTTTGGCGACATTTTTCTTTTTTCGCTTGGTGTCTCCCTGGTGAAGGAAAGGGTAGCGAAGGTACCGATAATTGAAACGATGAGTACGCGAAGCGCGGCGTAGGTATTTTTGCCCGTCCACGACATGATGAAGAAAATCTTCCGCGCTTAACTGGTTGAGATCAACATCGGAGTAAGTTTGATTCCCCACGATGTGACCTCGAGATGCCCAGTCGAGTAAAACAACATAAGTGGACGGCTCATCGTCAATTTTTTCTTCCACTACAAATCCGGCCGCCTTGATTCCCCGTTTCTCCAAGGTACGCAGGATAATGTTGCTGATCTCTCGCGGCCTCCAGAAACCAAACGGACCGAGTGCGGGCAGATCGTCAAAAGTCAGGGCAATTTTCTTGTCTTGTGCCAGAAGCCCGGTAGGGAAACTCGAGCTCAAGCTCCAAAAGAGCAAGAAGAGCAAGGTAAAACAAGGGGAAAGTGAACTTTTCTGTTTGCTGCGGGCTCTCCTGAACTGCATAATTGAGACAACTAAAGTCATGGCAATCTGAATGGTATCCGTGAAGATCTGTTAAGATCCGTGTGATCCGCGATTGTAGTTTCGAGTTAGTGATTTGTCCATACCGGTTTGTTTATATGTGAAAGCCAATAGACAATCATGTCTCGAGTTTTTCAGAATGGGAGACAGCCGTCGGACATTCAGGAGGCGATTTGGTAATCGATGTCAGCCTCTTTATGTTTTCTTATGATCTCGCTAGTCATTGCTCATCGCGGCGCTTCCGGCGAAGCTCCAGAGAATACAATGGCGGCCTTTGAGCGGGCCATTGAAATGAAAGTCGATCTTATCGAGCTTGACATTCACTTCTCCAAAGACGGTGAAATCATGGTGATCCACGATGAAACTGTTGACCGGACAACGGACGGTCGGGGTGCGATCGCCGAAATGACTCGGAACGAGGTTCAAGCACTGGATGCAGGATCTTGGTTTTCGCCTCGTTTTGAGGGGGAAAGGGTCCCCACACTGAGCGAAGTAATTGAATTGGTCAAGCCGACCCCAGTCAACCTTTTAATCGAGATCAAACAGGGGAGGGGCTTGCCCCATGGCTTTGAGAAAAGGCTAATTCAAGCCATCCAAGAGCACAACATACTATCCCGGGTCATCGTTCAATCCTTCAACCACGCTGCAGTCAGAAAGGTTAAGGAAGAAAACCCCTCCATTGCCACCGGGGCGCTCATCGATTACCGCTCGCCTGATCCCGTTTCAGAAGTCAAGGCCGCCGGTGCGGAGACGCTGGGTCTCAAGTCCAGTCTGGTCACGAGAGAGGTCATTGAAAAGGCCCACCGAAATGGTCTGCGGGTCTTTGTGTGGACGGTCAACAAATTGGCCCGGATCAGAAAGATGTTGACCCTCGGAGTCGACGGAGTCATTACTGATTATCCCAGCCGCGTTCGCCGGTCGCAGTAATTGATTCAGTTTTTGCCATTTCTCTTTGGTTGACATGGCGAGTACCGCTTCTTATATTGCAATTCAATCTCTTACTGAATTAGGAGAATGGAAAATGTGCAAACTTCTCGTTTTCGCTGCCTTTCTTGCCGCACTGGCTGCCTGTTCGACCCCGACGGAGCAACCGAAAGAACCCGTTGCGCCTCGGGATTTTTCGGGACGCTGGGACGTCACGGTTGAGACGGCAGAGGAAAGTTACCCCTCCTGGTGGGAGATCACACAGGAGAAAGGCCGGCTCACAGGGCGTTTTGTCGGACGCGTTGGTAGTGCTCGACCCATCCCCAATATTGAAGTTTCTGGCAACCAGCTCAAATTGAGTCTTCCGGTTCAATACGAAGCACACCAAAGCAATCTGATGTTTACCGGTGAACTGGTCGGTGGCAGGCTGCACGGGACCACCAACGCAGAGGATGGTTCGACGCTGCAGTGGGCAGCAGTACGGGCGCCTGAATTGCAGGCGCCGACAGAGCCCGAGTGGGGAGAGCCCATCGAGCTTTTCAATGGGAAAGATCTCAAAGGTTGGAAAGCCCACCATGCGGAGGTGCCAAACAACTGGAAAGCGCAAGAAGGAGTGCTGGTCAACACGGAAAAGGGTACGGACTTGATTACTGAAGCCGTGTTTCAGGATTTTAAATTGCACCTTGAGTTCAAGTATCCGAAAGGAAGCAATAGCGGCATCTATCTCCGCGGACGTTATGAGGTGCAGGTTCAGGATGACTACGGCAAGGAACCCAGCAGTGTTTATATTGGTGGGGTCTATGGGTTCCTTACCCCCAGTAAAAACGCCGGAAGGAAGGCCGGTGAGTGGCAAGATTACGACATCACCTTACTGGGGCGCCGAATCACAGTCGTTCTGAATGGTGAAACCGTCATTGGCAACCAAGAAATTCCGGGAATCACGGGTGGCGCTCTTGACAGCAGCGAGGGAGAGCCTGGGCCAATTATGATTCAAGGGGACCATGGCCCCGTATCCTATCGCAATATAGTGCTCACACCTGTGAAGTCGGTTCCGGCCCCATAAGTATTTCTTGTTTCCATGCTGAAGAGAAAGAGTTAGTCCGAAAGAGATATTTTTGGGGCTGCCTGCGAGCCTAGAAAATGTTATCATGGATTTTCTAGCATGAGAATATTGAAAAATTGGGTGCTCATAGCCATTGTGAGTCCAACCCTCACCTGGCCTCTATTAGGCCAAGATGAGGCTTCAATGTCGGCTCCTGTCCTCAGGGGGACACCTGAAGAGATCAGTGTCACCACCCGATTCTCAAACTTTGTTTCCGGGAACAGATATCGTCTGGGCGTCGGCACCACTGGTGATAAAATCAAGAACGCCACAATCGAACTCTTAAAGGGCGACACCCCCCTGTCCAAAAAGCTGGTGAGCTTTAGGCAGGGTTACGCCAAAGACTGGTTTGAGGTCAAGGAGATTGTTGTTGAGGGCTTTCTTTGCTCGTCCGAGGACCTTCCCAGGCAGGATGAAGAGTTGACTTTGAAAGTTAGCATCCCACGAGCTGAGGCGGACAGATTGAAGAAATTCTTTGTGATACTGGCAAAACACTACCCTCCGAATCGGTGGTACATTATGGAGGGCGCCGAATTGGACGACTCTCTTTGGTAAACCACTAGCCCCTTTTTGTCAAAAATCTATCCTGCTAAGTGCCTCGTTCCGCAAATACCACGACGTTTGCTGATGGGGCTTGCGAGGCGAGGTCCAGGAGCGAGGCACTAAGCAGCTCTCACTTCTAGCTTGCACGAAAGCGGTTGAAGAAGACTGCCATCCCTAGGCTCAGGAGACGAAAAATGAGAAAACATGGACTGCTCCTCGTTGTTTTTGCAGCATTTCTTTCCCTTTCGTGGAGAGGAGGTGAGAAGCCGCGGGTGCTTCTCTATTATGACATGGAGGGGATTTCGGGTATCGATAAGAGCGATTACACTCGGTTTGGAAACCCTCTCTACCGGGAGGGACAAACACTTCTCACACAGGATGTCAACGCGGCTATTCGGGGATTAATCCGTGGTGGAGTTGGAGAAATCATGGTGACTGATGCCCACGACAGCGGAAATCCGGAACCCGATATCTTTTTGGAAGACATGGATCCGCGCGCCCGTTTTGAGTGGCGAGACAGACCGTTTCGCCCTTACATCGATAGTCCAAATGATTCCTACGACGCCATTGTCTGTATTGGTATGCATGCCGGTGCAGGTTTCTCCGGCTTTCTATCTCACACGTTTACAATCGAGCCACTGTGGAAGATCAACGGCTTAGAATTCAATGAGACCATGATAGTGGCTCAGTCGGCAGCCCGTTTTGGAATCCCCCTGATCATGGTGAGCGGCGATGACGTTTTGGGTGTGCAGATCCAAGAGATCTTTCCAAAAGCAGAGTACGCCATCGTAAAGGAAGCTGTGGACGTCTCTTCGGCGACTCTTTTTCCTTCTGAGGAAGCGATGCGCCGAATCGAAGATGCTGCAGCAGCAGCCGTAGAGAAGCTCCAGAAAGAAGCTCTTGAGCCTTGGAGTTTGCCGGGTCCTTACCGATGGGAGATTTCTTTCTTAAGTGAACGTCAAGCAGAATGGGCTTCCATTTATCCAGGCGTGGAGCGGGTCAACAGTATCACTGTGGGATTTAACGTCACCGATTGGATTCATGGATACGAGGTGAGCACTGAGAAGGTGATTCCCTTAGTCCGGCGCGAACGTATCTATGTCCTTCAGGACATTGTCAAAGAGATGCCTGAGGCACAGCAAATCATGCAGCAGTTTGAAGAGCGCTTGCTGCAGCGCTTGTACCAGGGATACCCGCCTGTAAGACCTGTTCCAACACCCGAACCTCAACCGCGGTATCATGGAGTAAGGTAGAAAAGAGCAATAGAATTTAGAATCCAGAAGTCAGAATTCAGAAGGGAAATGATGAGCGGTCTGACTAGAAAACTTCAAGACTGAAACCTGAAACTTGAAACCTGGAACCTGGAACCTGGAACCTCCTTCTGGATTCTGGATTCTGGATTCTGGATTCTGGATTCTATGGCTGATGAGGCGCTGGTTTTCTCAGGAATTTCAGATATTGCTACTCGCATTGCCAACGGGGACCTTTCTCCCGTGGAGGTGGTCGATGTCGTTCTGGCGCGCATCGAGCAGCTAAATCCCCAGTTAAATGCCTACATCGCCGTCATTGACTCGGCTCGGCACGAGGCGCAGACTGCGCAGGAGGCGCTGGCGACAAAAAAGAAGCTGGGACCACTTCATGGTGTGCCCTTGTCCATCAAAGATATCATCCTGACGCGAGGAACTCTCACCACCGCTGGATCCAAGATCTTTGGTAGAGGAGCTGCTAATCGTGATGCCTTGCTGGTAGGGCGTCTTCGCAGAGCTGGAGCCATTGTGGTGGGAAAGACCAATCTGCACGAATGTGCATTCGGAGTCACCAATGAGAATAGCCATTTTGGAGCAGTCCGCAATCCATGGGATTTAAGGCGAATTCCTGGAGGATCCAGTGGGGGGTCGGCAGCAGCAGTCGCCGCTGGGCTTTGCTATGGTTCTATTGGAAGTGATACGCGTGGTTCGATTCGTATTCCTTCCGCTTGTTGTGCAATCACCGGCCTCAAACCCACTCTAGATCTGGTGCCGATGAAGGGCGTCATTCCCTTAAGCTGGACACTTGATCATGTTGGACCGATGACGCGAAGCGTGGAAGATGCGGCCAGATTGCTGGGAGTAGTCGCTGGGGGATCTACAAATTATCTCAAGGCATTAAGACTTCCCATCCACTCCCTGCGATTAGGAGTGTGTGAATATTACTTTCGTGATCTGGATGCGGAGGTCGAGCTGGCGGTGCAAGACGCTGTACAGGTTTTTCGTGATGCCGGTCTGCAAGTTCAGCAAATCTCTGTCAATCATCTGGCCGAGGCTCTGACGGCTTCGGATATTATCGCCCGTGCCGAGGCAGTCACCTATCACGATCGTTTCTTGCGCGAGCAGCCACAATCTTACGGTTCAGCCGTTCGCGAGCGTCTTGAAACCGGCTACTCAGTGACAGGGGTGGAGTACGTCCAGGCTGAGCGGGTACGGATTGAAATGATTGAGGAGTTCAAGAAGGTGTTCAAACAAGTGGATTGTCTGATCGGAGCGGCGCTTCCTGCCCTGCCGCCGCCTGTCGGCCAAAACTTCATTCGAATCAATGGGCGAGAGGAGCACATTGTCCCGGGCTTCGTGCGCTTCAATGCTCCCCAAAATGTGGCTGGTATTCCTGCTCTAGGATTGCCCTGTGGTTTCAGTCAGTCCGGCCTGCCGATCGGGTTTCAGCTCATCGCCGGGCGTCATCAAGAACACATCTTGTTCCAGCTGGGTGCGCACTTTCAACGGGTTACCGATTGGCACCTGCGACATCCTGCTGCGACCCCCTTGAAAACCTGGTGACGTTTCTCGGGTTAGGTTTATGATGAGGATAAAAAATGAAACAAGAGATTCGCATTTCGACCAGTCGGCACATTGAGATGAAGGAGATTACCAGGCAGCTGCGGGAACTTGTTCATCGGCAAGGCTTCAAACAGGGGATCTGCATTGTCTATTGTCCTCATACGACGGCAGGACTGCTCATCAACGAGAATGCCGATCCCGATGTTTGCTCGGATCTGGAGCGAGCTTTTGAAAAAGTCGTGCCCGACATCGCCTTTGAGCACGTGGAAGGGAATTCACCTTCGCATTTTCTCTCCTGCATCACGGGTTCTTCGCTGAACCTTTTGGTGGAAGACTCGCGCCTCCAGTTGGGCCGCTGGCAAGGAGTTTTCTTCTGTGAATTTGATGGCCCACGCCAGCGCACTGTCTGGGTGTATTTGCAAGGTAGCTAAAGGAGTCATTGACCCCCTACCTTTCGAAGGCCGCGTCGAAGGCCACCTCGGAAGGTTCGAAGTCAAGCCGGCGTACAAAGGCAGCCGCCTCGGCGGCCCCGTGTTCCCGGTCCATTCCGCTGTCCTCCCACTCCACCGAAAGGGGGCCTTGGTAACCGATCTCGTTGAGGGCCCGAATCACCTCCTCAAATCGGATGCTGCCGCGGCCCAGAGAACGGAAATCCCAGAACCGGTCCGGATGACCAAAAGGCAGATGACCTCCAAAAACTCCTGAACGTTGGGGTGTCGCAGACCAATACACGTCCTTCATGTGGACATGGTAAATTCGATCCCGAAAAGTTCGAATAAAGGTGACGTAATCGACTCCCTGGTAGCCAAAGTGACTGGGATCGAAGTTGAAGCCGAAGGTCTCACGGTGATTCAAGGCCTGCAAGGCGCGTTCAGCACTGGAGATATCAAAAGCGATCTCGGTGGGATGAGCTTCCAGTGCAAAACGAACTCCGACCTGGTCGAAAACATCGAGAATGGGATTCCAACGATCTGCCAAGTCTTTGTAACCGGCATCGACCGACTGTGGCTCCAGCGGCGGAAAGGAATACAAAAGGTGCCAAATGCTGCTTCCTGTAAAACCGTTGACCACCTTAAGCCCAAACCGGGCAGCGGCGCGGGCCGTGTTCTTCATCTCCTCGGCAGCTCGCTGGCGAACTCCCTCTCGATCCCCGTCTTCCCAGACATGGGGGGGGAGGATGCTCTTATGACGGTTGTCAATGTTATCGCATACGGCCTGCCCTACCAGATGGTTACTTACGGCGAAGCACTTGAGTGCGTATTTGTTGAGAATTTCCCATCGCTGCTCACAGTAGCCGTCTTCTTCTAATGCCTTGTGGACATCAAAGTGATCTCCCCAACAGGCCAACTCGACGCCATCGTAGCCAAAATCCTGGGCCTTTTGGCAGATCGTCTCGAAGTCCAAATCAGCCCATTGTCCGGTAAAAAGCGTTACAGGTCTCGCCATGACTGTCCTCCCTGGCTGCGAGGATAGCACACCAAATCTTAGAAGTCAGGAGCCAGGAGCCAGG
>JALLOM010000156.1 GCA_027717865.1 Acidobacteria bacterium AH-259-O06
CTTGGACTGGATCATCGCGGTTTATACGCTTTTGACTGGGTTACTGATTCTCGTAACGGCTCGCGAAATACCTAACTGGTCCTTTCTCCTATTTTTTCGCGGAACCTTGCTGACTGCCTTATTGCTGTTGCCTCCCAGAAGATCTCCCTGGGAAGTACCAAAGATCGGAGAGAACCGGGCCGTTTGGATGATGCGCGGCTTCGCATGCTTCCTCCGCTACAGTTATCCCCTTCCAATTGTGTTGTTCTTTTTTCAGGAGGTTCGGCTTACGGTCAATGCAGTATCACCGGAAACACCATACTGGTTCGAACCCTACCTGTACGCTTGGGACCAGGCGATCTTCGGGGAGTTGCCCGCTGTCGCCCTGGCAGACTGGGTCACAAAACCTTTGACGGAGCTGATGCATGCCTTCTACTTTGCCTATTATCTGATTTTGATCGGCGGTCTGTTGGTTGCCTGGTATGGTGTGGAGAACAGCATGCCAGCAGAAGAGGCGAAAAAAAGGCACATCGGCGAGACAAATTTACCGCCCGGACCGGGGTTTTCTTCGGTGATTACCGGAATGACTCTCGCCTTTGTGCTATCTTTTCTTCACTACCCTTTTCTTCCAGCCCGAGGCCCTTGGGAGAACTCAGAGCTAATGTCCGGTCTGCCTCAATTTCATGGCGTCATCTTTAAGCCTCTAATCGATTTGATCATTGGACACGGCGCAGTTTCAGGGGGCTGTTTCCCGAGTTCTCACGTCGCGGCAAGTTGGGGAACCGTGCTTGGCTTAGGGGCGGTTCATCGGCGGGCAGCTCTATGGTTCGGAATCGTTGCCATCGGTATGAGCGTCGCCTGTGTCTACACACGATACCACCACGGGGTAGACGTTCCGGCGGGATTGTTAGTTGGCCTTCTCGGCGGCTGGATCGGTCGTAAACTTGCCGAGAGTCCTCATTAGCCCTGTCAAGGAGTCTTTGTTCCGTGAGCGTGGCTCATCGATTGCCACCTCCTGAGCTTATTGAATTCCTTCCTCGGAAAGCTTCACACGATTGGAACGAGATCTTCCACAATCAAAAGCTCATTCGGTCACCAGCTTTTTGGGCTTTCCCGTATAGAGGTAACGCTTGATTTTACGAGTGGTGGTTTTTTCAAATTCTTTAGGCCGAAGAACAAATTTCCTCACACGTTTATAGCCGGCCAGTTTCTTGCAGCGCTCTTTGACTTCTTCCGCGAGCACTTCATACACTTTTGCTTCGTCATAATGGCTGGGACCAAACTCCTGATCAAAAGCTTCTGTCCGTGGAACAATGATGGCTTGCACCTCAGCTCTGGATGGATCTTCTTCCGGGCCGTCCCACACTAGAGATTCCAGGATGTAAAGGCTTTCATTAAGAAGGGCTTCTATCTCTTCCGGATAAACATTTTTCCCATTGGGAGTGACAATAACCGATTTCCTTCGTCCGCTGACATAAAGGAAGCCATCTTGGTTAAAATATCCCAAATCCCCGGTGTGCAGCCATCCATCCTTCAGGGTTTCGCTTGTGGCGGCTTCATTCAAGTAGTATCCCTTCATCACCGATGGACCTCGCACCAGAATTTCCTCTTCCACGATCTTGACCTCCAAACCGGGAAGAGACAGCCCAACTGCATCATCCTTGAAGCAATTCACGTGGTTGACAGAGATAATAGGAGATGCCTCCGTCATACCGTATCCCTGGATGAAATCGATACCGAGTTCTCGGAAACCTTTGGCCACCTGAGGATTCATTGCGGCCCCTCCTGAAATGAATAACTGCAAGCGTCCACCCAGTTTTTGGTGGATTCGCTTGAAGAGCCTGCGACGAAGATTTACCTTGAAGAGTCGCTCGGAAACAGACGCAATTCCTTTAGCCAGACGAAATTTACGCTCTCCCTTTTCCTTGATCGCACTCTCGATACGCCGGTAGAAGCTTTCAAAGAGAAGGGGGACACCCAACATGACCGTTGCCCCCGTTTCCTGCAAATTATCGGGAATGCGGCGAAGACTCTCGGCGTAGCAAATCGTACATCCCTGATAAAGCGCCACCAGAAGACCAGCTGTGCATTCATAGGTGTGATGCAGGGGCAAAACCGAAAGCACTACGCCGTCTTTAATTGAGACATAGTGAGAAATAGCCATAACGTTCGAGGCAATATTCCCATGGGTCAGCATGACGCCTTTGGAGCTTCCGGTAGTACCCGAAGTAAAAATGATGGCTGCCAAATCTTCACCGCTCATCCTGGCATCCTGAAAAGAGCGGTTCCCACGGGAAAGCGCTTGGTAGCCTTTTTGCAAAGCCTCTGGAAAAGCCAGGTCCGCTCCTTCCGCTTCCTCTTCCATGGAAATCAGCTGCTGCAACGACGGGAGTTCGTCCCGGTAATCGTTTAGTCGGATCACGTAGTCTCTTGAACCAACCAAAAGTTTGGGCTGGGCAAAGTTCAGGATGTGGCGGATCTCTCGCGGGGTGAGATCCTTATCAATCGGGACGACAACCAAACCCATGGTGACTGCTGCCAGGTAAGCGAGCGCCCATTCGGTTCGATTCTCGGAAAGGACAGCCATTCGATCTCCCTTTTGAAGACCGAGTTCGAAATAGGCTGTGCCCAGCTCCACAACTCGCTCGCGGAGTTGGTGATAAGTCACAGGACGGTACGCTCCCTGTTTTTTGCTTTGAAGGGCGACCCGATCCCGAAAACGATCCGTGGCATGATTCAAAAGATCTCTCAAATCTTTTATGGGGTGAACGGGATAAAGGGGCGGCTTTTTCACGGCGTGGAATTGTAAAGGAAATTCCCCCCAAGCGCCAATTCAAGGGGGAGATACATGGAGGCTTTCCAGAACTTCTTCAATCACATCAAAAACCCAATGGGCCTCATCATCCGTGATCACATAGGGTGGGAGAAAATATAAAACGTTGCCCAGAGGACGCAAGAGAACTCCTCGATCCAGGAAAGCCTGGCCAAGCACAGCTGACCTTTCATCCAGATAACCAGCCTGCTTCTGGGGTTCAAGCTCGAGGACTGCGAGTGCGCCAATTCCTCGCGTCTCTCTCACGATCGAAGCATCTCGAAAATGATCTAACCGTTCCCGGAAAAGTTGCTCCAATTGAGCCACTCGCTCCAGCCTCCGCTCCTCGTGAAATAAAGCCAGACTTTCCAGGGCGACGGCACAGGAGAGCGCATTGGCGGTGAAGGAATGACCGTGGAAGAAAGTTCGCGTGTGGTCTTCACTCAAAAAACTTCCATAGATTTCTTCTGAAGCCAGGGTAGCCCCAAGCGGCAAATATCCTCCAGTTAACCCCTTGGAGAGGCACATCAGATCCGGCTCAATGGGACCGTGCTCGCAGGCGAACATCTTTCCGGTTCGTCCGAAACCTGTGAAGACTTCATCAGCAATCAAGGGAATACTGTAATGGTGCGTGACTTCGCGCAGCCGGCGCAAGAACTCGACTGGCCAAATGAGCATTCCTCCGGCACCTTGCACCATTGGTTCCACGATGACCGCAACAACACGACCGCTTTCTCGCTTCAAAATTTCTTCCAGGCTTTCGACACCCCGGGCACGCCGGACTTCGAAAAACAGGTCGCTGAAATGACAGTGAAACTCTTTAACACCCCCAACCGCCATAGCTCCAAACGTATCCCCATGATAGGCATGCTCGAGGGCAACGAAGAGTTTCCTTTGTGATTCCTCCCGATTACGCCAATACTGATATGCCATTTTCAATGCTACTTCCACCGCGGTTGAGCCATCGTCGGAAAAAAAGACGCGGGTCAGATTGGCGGGTGTGCACTTTACCAGTGCCGCTGCCAGGCGGACGGCTGGCTGGTGGGTAAAGCCTGCGAAAATAACCTGGGCAAGCTTCCCGATCTGCTCTTGAAGGGCACGGTTCAGTCGGGGGTGATTGTGACCGTGAATATTGACCCACCAGGATGAGATGCCATCCAGAATGCGTCGGCCATCGGCAGTGTATAAGTATACCCCCTCGGCTCGCTCTACGGGGATGGCGGAGGGTGCGCTAAGCATCTGAGTGTAAGGATGCCAGATGTAGACTCGATCCTTGGCTGCCCAGTCAAAAGTCAAAGAGCTTGAAGTTTCCACTCGGCCCATGTTCCTTTGGGGGTTCTTTGGGGGTCAGACCCCCTTCTCACCCAAAATGAGGATCGAGAACACCTTTGCTGTCCATCCGGCGGGAGGCTAAAAGAATGTTTTCCCGCGACAGTGGATCCATCGGCTCAATTTCGCCCACAATCTCCGCCTTGCCAAACTTCTCGATGGCCCGTCGGTTCTCGCGGCTCAGCGGTCCATTGAGCACCACACCAGCCAACTTCAAATCGCGGCTGCCTAAGGCCTCAAGTGTCAGAAGAGTATGATTAATGGTTCCCAGCCTGCTGGAAGTGACAAGAAGACATGCCAGGTCCATTTCCTTAATGAGATCCGCCAAGAGGTAGCCCTCCTCGGTCAGCGGCACCAGGAGGCCACCAATTCCTTCAACAACCAGAGAGCGCCGGCTGTCTGCCCGATGGTGAGCGCGCAGATCAGCAATCACCTTCTTGGGGTTGATTCTCTGCCCCGTCTGGCGGGCGGCCAGATGGGGGGAAACAGGCGGCTTAAAAAGGTAACACTCCTCCAGGATGTCTACCAAGTGCCCGCAAAAACCTTTGACTACGAGGGTGTCTCTCCCTTGCGCCGAGCCAGTAGCAATGGGTTTCCAGTAGCCCAACCTCTTACAGGTCGCGTAGCGAGCCAACAACACAGCACAGGTGATTGTTTTACCGATTTCCGTATCTGTCCCGATCACAGCGAGACTCATCGTCCGACTTGTTTAACCCGCTTGCCCCTCAGCGCCTCAATCGTTACTGCCGCCAGGTCGTCGATCTCTTCTTCCTGGTGATCAGCATGGACTGAAATTCTCAGCCGTGCTGTCCCCGACGGAACAGTAGGAGGGCGAATAGCCCGTACGTCAAAACCTTGCCTCTGCAGCCTCTCAGCCAGTTCAAGGGCGCGTTCGTTTTCCCCCACGATCACAGGCACAATCGGACCGGAGCTCTGAAGAGTGTTCAGTCCTCCTTTTTTCAGCTGATCACGAAGTCGATCGGCCAGAGCACAAACCCTCTGACGGCGTTCCGCTTGAGCACTCGATATATCCAGCGCTGCCTCAACTGCAAACAGAAGGACAGGCGGTACAGCCGTGGTAAAGATGAACGAACGGCACCGATTGATAAGATACTCGATGACGATTTTGGGTGCGGCGACGAAGGCACCAAAGAGACCGAAGGCTTTACCAAAAGTGGAAATGATTGCCAGGGTCCGTCTCTCGATACCGAATTGTTCAGTCAAACCCGAGCCTCTCTGCCGGCCAAAAACACCGGTGGCATGTGCATCGTCCACGATCAAATAGGCTCCATACGCTTCCACCAACTCAATATAAGCATCAAGTGGGGCAACGTCTCCGTCCATACTGAAGAGGGACTCGGTGACCAGAAAGGTCCTGCCACCTGGATAGGGAGCCACCAGAGCATCCTTGACAGCCTCCAGACTCAGGTGGGGGAAAATAATCTTCTGGCATCGGCTCAGACGCAAACCATCAATAATGCTGGCATGGTTTTGTGCATCGGATAAAACCCGGTCCCGGGGCCCTAAAAGAGTGGTTAACACGCCAATGTTGGCTTGATACCCGGTTGGAAAAAGCAGTGCCGCTTCCGTTCCTTTAAAGCGAGCCAGTCGCTCTTCGAGCGCTCGATGCCGAGGAGTGTTTCCTCGCAAGAGCCTGGAGGCGGGTGAGGAAAAGGGATACATCTCATCCGCTTGTTTCAATCTCTTCAGAATGGTAGCGCGCAAGGTAGGATCCCGAGACAGCCCCAAGTAATCGTTGGAGGAAAAATCGAGTCCGTGTGGATCACTCAGTTTGCGGTACAGACCTTGTCCCGCGATCTCTCTCAAGCGTTCTTCGATCTCTCGATGAAAAGATTTCATGGGAGACCAAGTGGTGAAAGACCGAGTTTGTGTAACAGGCTCCGATCCTGATCCCTACCCGGATTGGGGGTGGTCAATAGCTTCTCACCGGTGAAGATGGAGTTAGCCCCCGCTATAAAACACAGTGCCTGGGTTTCGGCGGACATCTCGGTCCGCCCTGCACTAAGCCGAACTCGACTCTTGGGGAGCACAATGCGTGCCGCAGCGATCATGCGCGTCATTTCAATGGGATCCACCGGCGGTCGATCCGCCAGTGGTGTGCCCTTTACGCGGACCAAAGCGTTGATGGGAACGCTTTCCGGATGTGGATCCAGACTGGACAATACTCGCAAAAGAGCCGCCCGATCCTGAAGACTTTCACCCATCCCCAGAATTCCTCCACAGCAAACCGTTATGCCCGCCTCGCGCACGTACTGGAGTGTTCGCAGACGGTCTTGGTAGGTGCGGGTGGTGATAATTTCGCCATAGTAGTCCGGCCCAGTATCGAGGTTATGGTTGTAGGCCGTCAAGCCGGCCTCAGCCAGCCGAAACGCTTGTTCTCGAGTCAACATGCCCAAAGTACAACAAGCCTCCATTCCCAGTTCCCGAACTCGAGTCACCATCTCCAAGACCTGACCGAATTGACGCCCATCCGGTGCCTCTCGCCAGGCGGCTCCCATGCAGAAGCGAGTTGAACCGCTGTCACGCGCCTGGCGGGCTGCTGTGAGCACCTGCTCAACATCTAGAAGACCTTGCGGCACAACAGGAGTAATGTAATGGGCGCTCTGGGGACAGTAGGCGCAGTCTTCCGGACATCCTGCCGTTTTAATACTCAAGAGGGTACAAAGCTGGACCTTCCGCGGATCGTGGTAGCGCCGGTGCACCTGCTGGGCGCGAAAGAGCAAATCCGGAAGGGGTAAGTCGTGGATCTCCCGTATCTCTGCGTCCATCCAATCGTGACGGATCAGTGGGCGGGAGCCGGCACTGGTCTGCATTGGCTGACGAATTACTCCTTGTGGAAATCCTGGGGAATCTTCTGTGTCACCTTCCCGGTGGCCGCCCATTCCACCCCCCGCTGCAGGATAACGACAAAATCAGGGCTTTTCATCGCCTGAGCGCTGTGGCCGAGCGTGGTGTGGAAGACTCGTCCCTTGCCATAAGTGATGACGAAAAGCATGGGTTCGTGCGCACCGGTGCCTCCCGTCTCAGGCTCCGAATAGGCGGTTGCCAGAAAGGTAACATTCTCAGCCGGACCCCGCAGCCGATGGTACAGTTCGTCCTCGGCGTGCATCCATTTTTCCGGGAGGCCGGCGGTAATGGGATGCTCTCTGTTACGCACAACTATTTGAAAGGGATGACGGCGGCCGTGTCCCCCGCCCCTACCGGGTGAACGGCCGAAGATAAACCGCTCACCCTGGAAGTAGGCGTAAGGGCCGGATTTCTCGTCTCGGCCTCCCCACCCTCCCAGTCCAATCATTTTGTTGTATTCTTTCCATTCTGGAAATGCATTATTGGCAGCGTGGACAGACACAAATCCTCCCCCCGAACGCACGTAGTCAATCAGTGCCTGCTGGGTTCTTTGAGACCACGGGTCTCCATTGTAGTTGGAGACCACCACGTCGTATTTCGCGAACTCAGGTTTGAAACGGCTGATGTCCGCTCCTTGAGGCGGGGAGGTTGCCACCTCCACTGTGAAGAGCCCCGAGTCCTGGAGAATCGTTTTCAGGACGGGTGTTGTGGCCTTCCAGTCGTGATTGTTTTGCCCGTCGATGATCAGGGCCTTCAGCTGCGGACCTGCTGAAACCC
>JALLOM010000157.1 GCA_027717865.1 Acidobacteria bacterium AH-259-O06
TTGGAAGGTTGGAAAGTTGAAAGTCAAAAACTTTGAAAATGACAAAAGCGCCCATCAAGTTGAACCTGCAACCTTCAACTCTCCAACTTTCAACTCTTCTGACTTCTGGATTCTGAGTTCTGAATTCTGACTCCTGGACTCCTGACTCCTGTCTCCTGTCTCCTGTCTCCTTGTAGCCTCCCTGAAATCATGCTAAATTCCCCAGCGGCTGTGTACTTTCACACCCGAACAGGAGGCCGAAGATGAAGGATCCGGACCTTGTTGAGACCAAGGATTTTAAGCCGTTTGTGCCCGCCGAGACTCAACTTCCTGAGCTGACCGTCAAAGCAGTAGTCTTGGGGGTTGTGATGGCGATTGTTTTAGGCGCAGCCAATGCTTATCTGGGGATGAAGGCGGGACTGACGGTGGCCGCCACCTTTCCCGCCGCGGTGGTGGCCATGGCCGCTCTGCGAGGGTTGAAAGGATCTGTGCTTGAGGAAAACATCGCCCGAACCACTGCATCGGTCGGAGAAGCCCTGGTTGCGGGTGCGATTTTTACCATTCCGGCTTTTGTCATTAGTGGTGTGTGGGACCGTTTGCGCTACTGGGAAAGCACCCTCATCATGTTGATAGGAGGCCTTCTAGGTGTTCTTTTTATCATCGTTCTGCGGCGTACGATGGTGGAAGAAGCCGAGTTGCCTTTTCCGGAGAGCGTGGCCGCCGGTGAGCTGGTCAAAGCCGGTCAGGGAGGGCAAACGGGGGCCCGACATGTCTTCTCAGCCATGGGCATGGCTGGAGCCTGGGAACTCATCAAGAACAGCTATGGAGTCCAAATCGTTTCCGATTATACCCGAACGTTTATCTCACTGGGGACTTCCAGCATCGAAATGCTGGGTCAAAGGATCAGCTATGTGGGAGGGCTGCTGCTGGAATCTCCCGCGGCCTCTCCTGCCCTGGTTGGTGTGGGATTCATCGTCGGTCCTTCGATCGCCTCGGTTCTCTTTTGCGGCGCTCTCCTGGGTTGGCTGCTTCTCGTTCCGCTGAGTCTGTTTTTGAATCCTGGCCTGGCAGCGCAGGTCGGTGAACAAGCCTCCTGGGTTGATCTCAGTGTCGAAGTCTGGCTGCGACAGGTACGCCCCCTGGCCGTGGGGACCATGATTGTAGCGGCATTCTATACCCTCTTCCGGCTTCGGAAGTCACTCCTTGAAGGCATTGGAAAGGCCGTTCGTGACTTACGAGCGGCTAAGACGGGAGCTAAGGAGGTAAACCGGTTGGAGATCGATTTGGATTTCAGGAAAGTTGGCATGGCCATCGCTCTTCTGTCTATTCCACTGTTTTTCCTCTACCTCTACTTCAGCCGCTCCATCTTTGGCTCTCTCCTTCTCACGGTAGTAATGGTGGTTCTCGGTTTTCTCTTTGCAGCCGTGGCAGCTTACCTGGTTGGGCTCTTGGGAAGCTCAAATAACCCCATCAGTGGCCTCACTTTGAGCACTCTTCTGATTTCCGCCATCCTCATGGTCATGATTGGTGTGACGGGGAACTTGGGGATCATGGGCGTTTTAGGTGTGGCGGGGGTTGTCTGCTGTACGGCGGGGATTGCGGGCGACATGATCCAAGATCTGAAGGTGGGACACATCCTGGGAGGTACACCCTGGAAGATGGAGGTAGGAGAGATCATAGGTGTGGTCGGCGCAGCCTTTGTTTTAACGTTGCCCCTGATTGCCCTCCACAGGGTTTACGAAATCGGCAGTGCTGAGCTGCCGGCGCCGCAGGCCGGTCTGATGGCGCTGATGGCACAGGGCATCGTGGAAGGAGAGATGCCCTGGCCGCTGGTGATCGCCGGAATCTTTTTTGCCTTGGCTCTTATTCTGATCAAAGCTCCGTCTCCAATGTTGATCGCGGTCGGAATGTATCTTCCCTTCCATTCGACAGCCGCCATCTTCGTCGGTGGAATCATTCGCTGGATTCTGGATACTCGGTTGGAACGCAAAAGAGTGAGTGCAGTGGAGCGGACTAGCGCTGTCAACACCGGTGTCCTGCTCTCCTCAGGATTTATTGCGGGTGAGGCCCTGATGGCAGTTCTACTAGCCTTCTTGGTCTTAGGATCCGACTTTTTTGAGTGGGGTCGCTTATTCCCCCAGATCTCCGCCAATCCCTGGCTGGGGATGCTCGCCTTTCCCTTGCTGGTGTACCTGCTGGTGAAGGTTCCCTTGAACGCCATGCAAAAAGGAGGGGCTCCCGGGGTCAAACTGGAGTAATGGCGGTTGACCCGCGTTTCTTGGGCTTTCGTCCACGCCGCCGTTTGGACTGGGAAGAGGATGGTGAGGGACGGGCCGTGCTTCTGCGGCCCAAGCTCGGTGAGGGTCGTCTCGGTCGTTGGCTTGCCTCTTACTTCAAAAACCCTTACTACCAGATCCGTTTTGACGAGTTTGGTAGCCTGGTCTGGAAATCTTGTGACGGGAAGACCCAAGTGTCGGAAATCCTCGAGCAGATGCGCGGGCGCTTCGGAGATCGAATTGAACCTGCCGAGGAGCGTTTGTACGAATTCATTTGCAAGATGCATCGAGCCAAGCTGATCGAGTTTTAGGGCAATATGAAACAGAGCCGCAACCGTCAGAGTCTGTCGCAAAGGCCGTTCATTTTGGTTTCGGCTGTAGGGGCGGGCCGGTGGTCCGCCCCTACAGGACTTTTGTGACACCCTCTAAACGGTCGCGGCTCTGTTAACAATCAATAATAGCATCATGCAATACGCCATCGGAGTGGACATCGGAGGACACAAGATTCGAGCAGCCCTGTGCAACAGTCGGGGTGACTTCATGGCACGCCACACTGCTGAGATCGACCCAGAAGCCACCACGGCTCAAACCAATGTCGACATCTTGGTCTGCGTGATTGAAGCCGTTTTGAAAAAGGCCGGTCTGTCACCACGGGATTTGGCTTGCATCGCCGTCGGTGTGCCTGGAGTGACCAATACCAAAGAAGGCGTTGTCGTCCTCTGTCCCAACGTCCCTCACTGGGATGGTCTTCCTTTGAAAGGGGCTCTGGAAAAACGCCTGCCTGTCTGCTTGAAACTGGACAACGATGTCAACATGGCGGCTGTCGGAGAATACTGGAAGGGGGCGGCTTGTGGACACGCTCACTTCTTTTTCTTAGGCCTGGGAACCGGCATTGGTGCGGGGATTTTTGTCGATGGTCGACTCTATCGAGGTTCTCATGACGGAGCGGGCGAAATCGGTTACGCGGTTCTCCATCCCGGACTGAGAGAACGTCGGGTCGGTGATTGGGGTTGGCTCGAGTCCATCGCCTCGGGAGCGGCTATTGAGAAGCTCGGCCAGGATGCCGCTCGTCAACACCCCGATTCGTTGATTCACCAGATGGCCGGCACTCCCGAGCGGGTCTGCACGGCATTGGTCTTTGAAGCAGCTCGCCAAGGAGACCTGCATGCAGGCCACATTGTGGAGGAAGCGACCGATTACCTGGCACTGGCGGTGGTCAACATCACTGCCTTGCTGGATCCTGAACTGATTATATTTGGCGGTGGAGTATCCCGGCAGGGAGAGGGAATCTTGCGGCCGGTGCGTGAAAAAGCTCAGGGATTCGGCATACCAATCCCGCCCATTTGTCAGAGCAAACTAGAGGACGAGGCCCAGCTCTACGGGGCCGTTTATACTGCACTGGAGTCCATTAATACGGCAGCGTGAAGATGATGGAAGAGAAAGAAGAACGAATCGGCATTTTCCCGAGTTGGAACTGGTTGTACGTGACGGTGATCGTCTACACCACGGTCCTCATTGTGCTCCTTTACCTACTAACCGCTATTTTCGACCACAGCATCCAATGACCCCACTGGACTGGTTTGTCTTCGTTCTCTACTTCGGCGGGGTGGTTTTCTTTGCCATTTTTCAAAGCCGGAAGAACGTGGGCGTGGAGGGTTATTACCTTGCGAATCGCCGCCTCTCCTGGGGTGCCATTGGGCTCTCCGTGATGGCCACCCAGGCCAGTGCCATTACCTTTATTGGAACCACCGGGCAGGCCTATGACGAAGGAATGGAGTTTATTCAGGTCTACCTGCCTCAGCCACTGGTGATGGTACTGCTGTGCGTGTTGTTCGTTCCCTTCTTTTACCGCGCCAAGGTCTATACGGCATATGAATACTTGGAAAACCGTTTTGACGCCAAGACACGTTCCTTAACCAGCTTTTTGTTTTTGCTTTCACGTGGCATGGCAGCGGGTATCGTAATGTACGCTCCAGCGGTGGTGCTCTCCGTGATCATGGGCTGGGACGAGACCCTTACCATCCTGATTATGGGGGCGGTGACCGTCCTTTACACTGCGGCCGGAGGAATCACAGCGGTCATCTGGACCGATGTCGTGCAGATGCTAATGATGTTTGCCGGGATTGTAGTCGCTTTATTGGTTCTCTTTGGCGAGCTTCCCTCGGAGGTGGGTATCGGTGATGTGATCTACATTGGGGGCATTCAGCAGATGTGGAAGAGCATTGACTTGTCTTGGGATCCGACCAAAACCTACACGCTTTGGTCCGGACTCATTGGCGGGTTTTTCCTGGCCCTAGCCTACTTCGGATGTGACCAGAGTCAGGTGCAGCGCTACCTCACCGCCAGCTCACTCAAGCAGAGTCGACTTGCTTTGATCTTCAACGCCTTTGTCAAAGTCCCGATGCAGTTTTTCATCCTCGCCATTGGGGTCTTGCTCTTTGTCTTCTATCATTTCGAGCGTCCACCTCTGATCTTCAATCCAGCCGAGGCCGCCGTTGTTGAAAACAGTCGGCATGGGGAGGAATTCACTCGTCTGAAGGCGGAACACAAGAATCTGCACAGCCTGAGGAGGGAGGCGACCCTGAGTCTCCTGCGGGTCCGCCAGGATGGAGGAGATCTGCGCCAATGGCATGATCAAATTCAGCAATATGATCACGGACTGGCATCATTGCGAAGACAATCCAAGGACCTGGTCGAAGAGATCCGAGGAGAATCGTCAGACGATGTGAATTATGTTTTTCCCTCTTATTTGGTGAAATACGTGCCGGCCGGTGTCTTGGGACTGATGATCGCCGTGATTTTCGCAGCCGCCATGTCTTCTCTCGATTCGGAACTGGCCGCACTGTCCAGCGCAACGGTAGTGGATTTCTACCGGCGTTACTGGAAGCAGGAGGGTTCCGAGGACCACTACCTTGCCATTTCCAGGCTGGCCACCCTGCTCTGGGGAGTTCTTGCCATGGGTTTTGCTCTCTATGTCGGTAGACTCGGATTATCTCTGATTGAAGCGGTCAATCGTGTCCCATCCTTGTTTTACGGGTCTCTATTGGGAGTCTTTCTGCTGGCTTTTCTGGTGAAGAAGGCCAATGGAACAGGAGCCTTCTGGGGTGTTATCGCGGGTGTCTTGTCTGTTTTGACCGTAAGCTGGTTTACCCATATTTCATGGCTTTATTACAATGTGGTCGGTGCCGTTGTCGTGTTGGCGGTTGGCACCGTTCTGAGTGGCTTGACATCCCACAGTGAGAACTGACAACTGACAATTCATGGCGTTTATGGCTAGCTCAACCTCAACCTGGAACCCGAAACCTGAAACCGGAAACTGTCAGCTGTCAGCTGTCAGCTAAAATAACCCCATGCTCTCCGTCGGCATCATTGGCCTTCCCAACGTCGGCAAATCATCCCTGTTCAACGCTCTCACGGCAGGGAATGCAAATGTCTCAAACTATCCCTTTACCACCATTGACAGCAACCTGGGGGTCGTCCCAGTACCGGACGTGCGGCTCGAGGAACTCAGGCAGATCCTTAACCCCAAGGAATGCACCCCTTGTTTCATCCAGTTCATTGACATTGCCGGACTGGTAGAGGGAGCCAACCGGGGTGAGGGATTGGGAAACCAATTTCTTGGAAACATCCGCCAAGTCGATGCTCTAGCCCATGTGGTCCGCTGTTTTCAGGATCCGAATGTTGCTCATGTGCTTGAAGAAGTGGATCCTGCGCGGGACATCGAGATTATCGAAACGGAACTTCTGCTGGCCGACTTGGAAGTGCTGAATGGGGCCATTGAGAAGCGGGTGGGGATCTGGAAAACGAATCCTCGAGATCATGCGAAAGAGAAAGAACAGTGGTTGCTTTACCGGGAAAAGCTGGAGGCGGGAATACCCCTGAGTAGTCTGATCCTAGACCTGGAAGATCAACGCGAGTTAAAGGGGTTGGGCCTCTTGACGGGAAAGCCCGTAATCTACGTGATCAACCTTTCAGAAGAGGAATACCCGGAGGCGAACCCGCCCTGCTTGGAAGAGCTAAAACAAAGTCAAATTTGGCAAAATCCTTCCCAAGCTCTTGAGGTGGTAACGATCTCAGCGCGATTTGAATGGGAGCTTCAGCAACTTGATCCCGAGGAGCGCGCCGAGTTTGAGAAGGAACTGGGCATCACGGAGACGGGGCTTCAGCGGTTAGTGAAAAAAGCGTTCAAATCGCTGGGATTGATCACCTTTTACACCATTGCCAATGAAAAACTGAGAGCTTGGGAGGTAGAGGAGGGGACGAGCGCACCAGAGGCCGCAGGAAAGATCCACTCTGACATGGAGCGCGGTTTTATTCGAGCTCAGGTAGTCTCTTTTGAAGATCTGCTTCAGCACGGCAGCTTTCAGGAGCTGAATCGCCTCGGTCTGGCACGCACTGAAGGAAAGGATTACCAAGTGAAGGACAGCGACGTCATCCAGTTCGCGTTCCGGGATTGAATGGGGTCAGAGCGTGAAAATCCAATTTTTCTCGGCTAGCCAGCTATTGAGCTATGAAAGTAGGGGCGAGCCGTCGGCTCGCCCGAACTGTTCTCGGAGCATGCCCGGCTCGGGCGAGCCACCGGCTCGCCCCTACGATGACTGAATTCTGACTCCTGGCTCCTGGCTCCTGACTCCTGAGCTGTCAGCGATCAGCTTGACCTTTTGATGCAAGGAGACTGTCTATCGCCTGTTTGAAATTGCTGTACGGGCTGGCCCCTCGCAGCACTCGTGACACCTTTACTTTGGAATTCCGAGGATTGGTAAATCCCAAGAAAAAGTGAGGCGTGGAGTTCACACCGACTTTGGCCGCTTCCGCCATATCTTTCTGGATTGCAGGAGTGTATCGCCCACTGTCAAGACATAGCTGGAACTTTTCCAGATCTAAGCCGACTGCCTGTGCATGGTGCCCTAGATCTTTCCGGCTCAAGGCCTTGTAATTGGCGAAAAGGCGGTCATGCATCTCCCAGTATTTCCCTTGTTCACGTGCGCATCGGGCCGCCTCAGCCGCCTTGAGTGCAAATTTGTGGATTCTAACCAGCGGAAAGTCATGGAAGACATACTTGAGCTTGCCCGTGGCAATGTAATCTCTTTTGATCTGCGGCAACGTCTCACGGACGTGTCTAGCGCAGTACGGTCACTGGTAGTCTGAGAACTCGATGAGAGTCAACTTAGCGCTCTCGCTGCCTTTAAAGGGATGGCCATCGACATTTACGACAATGTTTTCAGGTTGCCCCAATGCTTTACGCTGTGCTGAGAGCAGAAGAGCCTTCATTTCAGCAAGCTGCTTCTGAATGATGGCCTGCCCTTTTTTGAGCTCATCGATCTCTTTTCTCAGCTCCTCATATTCTTCATTGGACTGTTGTGCAAAGGCGGGTTGTGTAAAAAAGATCGTGAGAAGCATGAACCCTAAGAGAGGGGTGAATGATCTCTTGACCAAAATTTTTGCTCCTTCCTGGTTGAAGGGACA
>JALLOM010000158.1 GCA_027717865.1 Acidobacteria bacterium AH-259-O06
AAAACTCAGAACTTAAAAACTAAGAATTCAATCTCTGACCCCTTTTGGATGCCTTACAGTAAGCCCTGATCGGCAAAGCTAAAGTATCGGTGGGCACCAATGATAACATGGTCCAGGGCTCGGATTCCCACGATCCTGCCCGTTTCCACCAGTCTTTTGGTGATCTGGATATCCTCTGGGCTGGGAGCAGGATCGCCACTGGGATGGTTATGAACAAAAAGAACTCCCGCTGCTGCTTCTTGTATGGCCGGCCGAAAGACTTCCCGAGGATGGACCAACGAAGAAGTGAGCGAACCCTCTGAAACACGGATCAATCTTAAAATTCGGTTTTTGCCATCCAGAAGGACATTCCAGAAGCATTCTTTCTTGAGCCCCTCAACAAGGGGTTGAAAGTGGCGAAAGATTTCAATGCTGGAGCGAAACGGTTGACCTGGAAAAAGCGCAGTTCTTTGAATGCGACGGAAAAGGTGCATTGCCGCCAGGACCGCTAGCGCCGTCTTTCGACCCAATCCCGCCCGGCGAAGCTCCGGGTAGGTAACTTCTTTTAATTTGTGAGGAGAGCCCACTGCCTCGAGCAACCTCTGGGCATCACGCAGTGCCCGTCTCTCCGGGCTTCCGGCACCGATGAGCAGCGCCACCAGTTCAAGATCGGATAGAGAGTTCCAATGCACCTCAAAGAGCCGCCTGCTGGGGAAATGCTTAGGAGTTGCATTCATCACATTTGCTATAACGCTTGAATTCGAAAATGTACGGGGCCGTGTCTTTAAAATTTAAATTTTGGGCCCAAAATTTAAATTTTAAAGACACGGCCCCGTTAGGCTAGCATATTTGGACATTTAGCCCCAGGTTCTTGAAAAATTGTTGCCATTCGGCACGAAAGCGCCGGCGCGAAAATCGCTGGGCGTTGGTCACGATCTCTCGAGTATCAAAGTTGGTCCCCTCAAATAGTCGTACCGCTTCCAGCAGAGACTCAGCGGTGGGCTGTCGAAAGAACAGTCCTGTTTTTCCCTCGATCACTGTTTCCGTGGCTCCACCTTCCGCGTAGGCAATCACTGGACACCCACAAGCCTGAGCTTCTATGGGAACTAATCCCAACTCTTCCGGACCGGGCAAAACCAAAGCCCGGGCCCGACAATAGAGCATCCGGACATCTTCGTCGGATACCCAACCGAGAAATTGGATATTGGACCCGGCCTTGCGGGTCAACCTCCTCCTTAGCGGCCCTGTGCCTACCACCAACAGCGCCTTTCCATTTTGATTCAATGCCTCCACAGCCAGCTCAAGGCGTTTATGGGGAACCAGAGCTGAAACCACAAGGTAGAAATCTTCTCTGGGAACATCGTAAGGCTGAAAAAATTCCAGATCGATGCAGGGATAGATCACCTCGGACTCGCGGCCGTAGGACCTCCGAATACGTTTCTGCACTGTTCGCGAGATGGTGACAAAGTGATCGACTCTTTGATTCGACTTTAAATCCCATTTTTGAAGACGCCTGGCAAATAAGTCCAGCACTCTTCCCCGCCAGGACCCGGCCAGGAAAGATTGATACAATCCAGGTTCCCAAAGGCACCGCATTGGGGTGTGGCAGTAGCAGATGTGAGGGATTCCTGCCTGGTGAGGGATGCCCTTGGCCACTGCATGACTGATACTGAGAAGAACATCCTTGTCCCGCACGCTGTGGGTCTCGATTCCAAGTTGAAACCAGGGCAGCAGGTAGCGATAGTAATGTTTTATACCGGGAAGGCGGTCCAGCTTGGACACATAAATTGAGTGTTGCTTGATCACGGGGTCTACAACGTCAGGATTAAAAAATAAGGTGAAAATGGAGAGATCCTCAAAACAAAGACAGAATTCTTTTAGAACTTTTTCTGCTCCCCGCCGATTCAGCAGCCAGTCATGAGCGATGGCAATGTCCATTTACTTGGTCGCTCCCCGCGCACCTTCAAGGCAGTATATATCATCCACCTATTCGTGTTTATCCGCCTAATTCTTTGCGACACCCTCGTCAAGGAGCGGCAGGTTCAGAGTTCAACAATCACTATTTTGATATTATCATTTGAGTCGTCTTGGACTAATTTAGAAGATATGATGAGGATCATCTTTCTAGCACCTCTATTATTTTCCCTTTTGACTGCCTCCAGCCTGGCTCAGACGGTCTTCTTCTTTGCCCAGGTTGGGGATGGAACGGTCGCCAATATCAAGTTTCAAACCACGCTTATTTTCGTGAATACTAGTGCAGACAGCCAGGTTACGGTCGAGTTTTTTAAATCCGACGGACAGCCGATGCAGCTTATCTTAAGCACCTCGGAAGGCCAGATGTTTGGCCCTGATCCTTTCACTATTTCCCTCGGTCAAGGTCAGGCTTTCTCGGCCCAGACTCCAGGGACCGGTGATCCACAAACCGGTGACCTTCAGGTAGGTTACGCCCGAGTCACCAGCACCGGAAGCGGCGTCGGAGGCACGGCCGTTTTCACCCGATCGGACCCAGACACCGGCACCATCGTTTACGATGCCGGCGTTCCCGCCGCTCAGACACTCAACAATTTCAGTCTGTTCACGGACTCGCTGCAGAACAAAGACACAGGGCTGGCCATGGTGAATCCCCCGGGTGGCTTGGATGCCAATCTTACTTTGCAGCTCCGCGACAAGTCATTCAGTCAGATCGCGACTACGGATCTGCCCTTAGCCTCTGGGCAGCATCTACCCAAATTCATCCGCGAAATTTTTGATGACCCCCTCCTCGCTGCCCAGGTTCAAGAAATGGAAGGTGTAGTCACTGTACAGAGTGATGAGCCACTGGCAGCTGTCACGCTTCGTCAAAACGAGGACGCTCTGACGGCTTTTCCAGTGGTTCCGGGGACAGCTTTACCCGCCGGGACCAGCGGAAGCTTTACCCTCCTTTCAACCGGGGAAGTGAGCACCTCGCTTGACCTGAGCTTCAAGAATCAAACCGTGATTGGCGTAATTTATCGACTCTACGGCGGCCAGGTTCTGCTCGGAGAGGTGACCCGCGGCATTCTCTCACTGGATAGGATCAATCACGTTCTTCCGGTTGATCGCGCGGGGCATCGGGTGAGTCGCGTTGAAGCCCAATTGATCTACGCCGGTGGCCACTTGAGTTCCAGCTTCGAACTCCTTCCTAACTGAACTAGCTCTTAGCTCTTAGCCCGCATTTGTCACACCCAATCGCAGTAGATTCCGGTGTGATAAATACGGGCTACGATTCAGCCGGGCGATACCCTAAAATTGAGTGGTGCGCCTAAGAACCGTCCTCCTCTCGATCCTGGTCGTGTCTGCAGTTGTATGGGTCTACTGGCCTTCCAAAGACTTCCCCTTCCAGTTTGATGACGCCCTGTTTTTGCGTGACGATAACGTGACGCTGGCTCGCTGGCAGGCTTTCGTCTGGCCGCCAAAACCGCGCTCGCTGGCGTGGCTTTCCTTCCTGATTCAATATCAGATTCATGGCTCAAACCCAGGACCCTACCACGTTGTAAATATCTTCTTACACACCCTTAGCGCCCTCCTCGTCTTCGTACTCTTGAGTCACATCCTCCAAATGCAGGAAAAGCCTGTACAGGCCCGATTCCCTTTTCTTCCTCTCTTTGGGGCGCTGCTTTTTGTCCTGCACCCTTTACAGAGTGAGGCAGTCCTATACATCTACCAGCGCTCCACTCTTTTGGCAGCATGCTTTGCCTTTCTGACTTTGGTGGCCTATCTGTCGGATCGCCCCAAGCTGACACTGGTCTTCCTGGTTCTGGCGCTATGTTCAAAGGAATTCACAGTTGCTCTTCCCCTCATTTTGTGGTCAATGGATGGTCTTCTGCGTCAAAAGTGGAAGCCCGGTCGCTGGCTCACCACCTATCTGGTGATCACCCTGTCGGTAGGTTTGGGTTTTCTCAGCTGGGTTTTGACGTCACAGGATGTCACCCTGGGAGGAGATCTGGGGAAGAGTGCTGCCTACGCAGCGACCCAGGTGCGGGTACTTTGGTCGTACATCGGTCTAACTTTGTTCCCGGTCTCGTTGAATCTCGACCATCACGTTGTCGCTCAACAGGATTTTCTCGACCCTTCGTGGTGGCTGGCTCTGATGTCACTGGCTGCTCTTTTCTGGCTGGCGCTTCGGCTTAGAGAAAGATCTCCAAAAGCCACTTTTTTTGTTTTTGTCTTCTTCGCCTTCCTGTTGCCCACTTCCAGTTTCGTCCCCAGCCGGGACTATCTGTTTGAACACCGCGTTTATGCCTCACTGCTGGGGTTCTCGGGCCTGCTGAGCCTGGTACTAGGGGCGTCCTGGCGCATGCTCAAAGCTCGTCTAGTCTCAGGAGCTACTCAAGAGCGGCTAGCTGGATTGTTAGTCGGCCTAGCCACAACAGTGCTGCTGATCACCTACGGGGTGATTGATAGAGACCGCCTGAAGGATTGGAGCAATGAGGTGGCCCTGTGGAGAGACACGGCTGAAAAGTCTCCTAACAAGTACCGTCCCAACTACAATCTGGGAGTCACCTTGATGGAGCACTCTCCTCGCGAAGCGATTGTCTATCTGTCGCGAGCCATCTCTATCGATCCCGGGATTCCCTTGGCGTATCGAAGCCTGGGTGAGGTGTGCTTTAAGCTGGGCAACTTGGATGCGGCGGAGCAGTTCTGGAATCGGGCCCTAGAACTCAATCCTGACCATGCGAAGACTTATCTTGCCCTGGGACGACTTTATGCTCAAAGGCTTGACTTCTTTCGTGCTCACCAGCAACTACAGAGGGCCCAAGAGCTCGATCCCAATGATTGGAGGTCTTATTTTCATCTGGCCCGGCTCAACCTGCGGTTTGGTTTTTGGGAAAAGGCCGTCGTCCAAAGTGAAATGGGATTGAACAGAGATCCTGATCACGTCGGCTTACGCCTGCTCCTCGCCGACTCGGTGGCCCAAACTCGAAACTGGGACCGGGCCATCCAACTTTACCAGGAGCTACTTGCGAGGGACCCCGGCAACAGCTTGATCTATTACAAACTAGCGCAGGTCTATTGGACCACCAGACGGCAGCAGCAGGCACTTGAGACCGTTCGGGAGGGAATTGCCAACGCTGATTCGGAACTGGAGTCGGCCCAAGGAAAATCGCTGCTTAATCGCATTCTTTCTGAAAGACCAGAACCTATGAATAATCCGGGCGGTTAATCCGCATTTCTCACACCAGGTCGTCACGAAGCGGCCGACCGAGCGGAACGCAGTCAGGCCCGATCATTGCGCCGATGCAGTAGGGCGGGTGTGAGAAATGCGGATTAAAGGTCCACTGTTTCGTGGTCAGTCTGCCTGTTCTCCCGCTATGATAAACTTGTCATTGCCTTGGCGGAAGTTCTACTCGGACAATCTTACTACCTTCGTTTTGACCCCAAGCTGTGGAAAGTAAGGCAGCCCTATCCGCCCTTGGGTACCCTGTACGCTGCTGCCTATCTGAGAGAACGTGGCTTCTCAGTGGCTCTCTTTGACGCCATGCTGGCTGAATCGGCAGCAGGGTGGGACAAGGCCTTGGATCAATATCAGCCCACTTTTGCTGTGCTTTTCGAGGACAGTTTCAACTACCTCAGCAAGATGTGCCTTCTCAGGATGCGGCAAGCCGCCTTTGAAATGATTTCCATGGCGAGAGATCGTGGCTGCACCGTGATTGTGCATGCGTCGGACGCCACAGATCACCTGAACGATTACCTGGATCGAGGTGCGGACTACATTCTGCTGGGTGAAGGAGAAATCACCCTGGCGGAACTTCTAACTTCTTTGACAGGTCGAACCAACTATCCAGTTGCAAAAATTACAGGGGTAGCACACAAGGAGAACGTTGAAAGCCCACCAAAGCCCCGCGACCCTCTTCGGAACCTGGATATTCTGCCCTTTCCGGCCTGGGATTTAGTCGACCTTCACAGATACCGTGAGATGTGGCTGAGTCGTCACGAATACTATTCCATTAACATGGTCACCACTCGGGGCTGCCCTTACCACTGCAACTGGTGTGCAAAGCCCATCTACGGCCAGCGCTACAATTCGCGCAGTCCTGAAAATGTGGTGGCCGAAATGAAATGGGTGAGGGAGCGCGTCGAGCCTGACCACATCTGGTTTGCTGATGACATTTTCGGCTTGAAGAAAGGATGGATTCAGCGCTTTTCCGAATTGGTGTGCGAGCAGAATCTGCAGATTCCTTTCAAATGCCTGCTGCGCACAGATTTGGTCAGCGACAAGATTGCTCACTCTCTTAAAAGCGCTGGCTGCCAGACGGTATGGATGGGAGCCGAGTCCGGTTCGCAGGGAATCCTGGATGCGATGGAGAAGGGTGCAACGGTAGAAGACACCTACCGGGCCACACAACAACTGCGTCAGGCCGGCATTCGGGTCGGACATTTCTTGCAGTTCGGATATCCGGGAGAAGAATGGGAAGACATCTGCAAGACTATGCAGATGGTGCGAGACTGTATGCCCGACGACATCGGTATTTCGGTTGCCTATCCTTTACCGGGCACTAAATTTTATGATCGCGTTCGCTCCGAGCTGGGTCTTCAGCAGAACTGGGTGGACAGCAGTGACTTAGCAATGCTCTTTCGCGGAAGATTTGTGCCCGATTTCTATCGCCAACTTCATAGGGCCCTGCACAAGGAGTATCGGGCCCGGAAAGCCTGGCAAAGCCTGCGTCGCGGGAACTGGAGCGGACTCCCAGCCCTGGTTCGAGCCTTAAGCTTGCCTCTGGATCTGGCCAGGCTGTACCGCCTGCGGGGCCGAGGGGTCTGAGGTGTCAGGTCAAGACCTGACACCTCAGACCCCTTCCATCCGCTCCATGGCCTGGAGAAAGGCCTGCTCGAAGCGCTGCATGACGCTCTTGCGGTGACTCTCTGTGTGCAGCTTTAGATAATCCTTCTCCATGAGAACCTCTTCCGGCGATCTCCAAGAGTGGGATTTCCTTTTGAGATACCAGGAGTATGTTGTGCGGCACATAAATTCCTGGAGCTGCGCCAATCCGAGCTGGAAAAGGCATTCGGCCATCACCTTGAGTGCTCGCAAAATCCAGTTCGGTCGACACTCAAGGCCAGTGCGAGTCGCTTTAAAGTTGGGATAGAAGTCTGCAACGAAGGAATTGACCTCCACAAACCGACGATACAGCTCCTGACCAAGCAAGGGCCTGAGGTGAATAATCTGGTTGGCGTTGAATAGATCCTTGCGCTCGATTTGCAAGCGATCATCGGAGAGGATGAAATTAAAGCACACCATCTTGCGGCGGCCCAGCAATTTAGTTAAAAGCAGAATGGTTACTGCGACACTCCAAACTCGATTGGCGCGGGTAACAAGGAACAGGTCGATGTCGCCGTCGTGGTCCACATTCAAGTGGGCGGCACTTCCGGAAAGGGCAACCATCCGCGTGTAGGGAATCGAGCCAATCAGCGTCAGAACCCAGCGGTTGGCCTCCAGAATAGCCTGACTGCGGACCTCACGCCGGCGACGCGTCTGAATCAGAGCGCTTCGACCTCTTGGAAAAAGATAACCATCCTCATACTCGATTACGCTCTGCAGGGCAGTGCTCGACCGGTAGATTTTTAGAATAGAGGACTCATCCAGCACGAGCTCAAGCAGATTCTGCTGAAGTTCCCCCACCGTCAAGGGGTAATCGAATAGCGAAGAGTAAAGGACTGTGCGAAGGATAGCTCGCTC
>JALLOM010000159.1 GCA_027717865.1 Acidobacteria bacterium AH-259-O06
AGGTGGAGACTTGCTTCGACAGGTTTTCTCAGGACAAACCACTTGTCTTTCAGAATCACACTGTGTTACGAATTAAATAGTATGAAAGACGTGCTCATCGAAAAGCGTAAGCATGTACTTTGGCTTCAATGGCTGCTGGTTGTGGCTATCGCTTACCTTCTTTACTTTGGTGGACTCGCGGAGACATCTAGCCCCCTTGCGATCCTGACGCTTATTATACTGAATGCCGGCCTCAATATTGGTCTGTTTTTTCTACCCACTAAGTATTTTCACAGGTCTATATTCGACTCCATTCTAGTTGTTTTGA
Organism: Acidobacteria bacterium AH-259-O06; assembly: GCA_027717865.1. GTDB lineage: Bacteria > Acidobacteriota > UBA6911 > RPQK01 > JADFOI01 > JALLOL01. The sequence goes on from JALLOM010000159.1 coordinate 308, forward strand.
ACATCTTGATGATCGCATTAGCCATCTATTTGACCGGTCAGGCAACCTCAGATTTTTATCTTTTTTTCTTCATCATCCTGATGATGGCAGCGGCCGGTCAGAACTTGAAATCATTCGTTTTGGTAGTTCTGATCACCAGCGGCCTCTACCTGCTAATGGTCTACAGAACAGGAGACTTCTCCTTCACTAGCGGGTTTTTGCTTCGTATTCCCTTCCTGTTCATTGTCGGCTTATTTTTTGGGTATCTCGTCTATGCCCACAGGCTTCGGCAGGAGAGGCTTGAAGCGGAGTCGGAGTTTACGGCGGATCTCTTTGAATTTGGAAAAGCCCTGGCCCAAGCTAAAGATTTGCCACTTCTGTACTCCAAAATTCCTAAACTCATCAACGACATCATGATGACCGATGCTTGCGAGTTGGCAATCATTGAGGAAGGACGTATGACTTATCGGCGCTTTGAAAACCCCCCTCCTCAAGAGGCCCCTGTCCTGGATATCAGCAAAAGTATCCACGAAACAACCTATCAATCTGAGGAGATCCTTATTTCTACGGCTCTACACCAAGATCCTCAGTTCACCGAGAAAGAGGATTTTCACCTGTATCCCTATCAATACTATATGGGGAAATCCTGGAAACCCGCTGGCGGTCGTGCGGGCCTCATCGCCGTCTATCGACATGAGAGAGGGGAGTGGAACGCACATGACATCAAGAAATTCCAGTTTCTGACCGACCAAACGGTATTGGGCCTTCAGTATGTCCAGGTTCTGAAAGAATTGGAAATGCAAGCTCGCACGGACGGACTCACGGGTCTGGCGAATTATCGCTATTTTTTCGAACGAATCGAGGAAGAATTTTCTCAGGCGCTGAGCAAGAAGAGTCTTCTGTCAGTGATGCTTATGGATATAGATCATTTCAAATCGATTAACGACACGAACGGACACGATATAGGGGACGAAATCTTGCGGTGTCTCGCTACTGCGTTAAAGACCACGACTCGTCACATGGACCTCCCTGCGCGTCGCGGGGGTGACGAATTTATAGTGCTCCTCCCGGAAACCGACACCGAAGAGGTGCGAGGGCTTTCTCGGAAGTTGATTGAACAAATCAACTCTCTCGATTCTGACGAGGTGCCCAGCTTCTCAATTAGCCTCGGTTGCTCCACCTTTCCACACGATGGTACCACCATCTCGGAACTTCTCGAGCGTGCTGATGAGGCACTTTACTTTGCCAAAGCACAAGGTCGTGGATGCACTTGGCACTATTCCGAAATCCCAGCCAAACCTTAACCCGCATCTCTTCGTCACGAGCCGGTATGAGAAATACGGGTTAAGCGGTTTACTTCGTCCCACGGGCCAAGAAGCTTTCAATTCAACCACCACTACAGTAAAAAGTACGAATAGCCCACTCTCATGCCACCCGTGAGACTTCTGTCCAGTGAAGTTAGGATCATCAGACTGGCAGCCGCATGCGCGAGTGACAACGGAATTAGATTGGGGTGCCGACTATAGATCCAGCACCAGACCAGTGCCCCCAAAAAGGTCGTTGGTGTGAGAAAAGGGTTCGGCAGATGAAGAAATGAAAAAATGGACGCGGCTGCCACGATTGCTCTCCCATCCGAGAAGAGAGTTTGGGCCTCTCTTAGAATGACGGTCTGTAACGCGAATTGCTGCCCGCATGCCCACAAGAAGAGAAAAATAAAATCACGTAAGAGATGATCCCTTCCTTGTATGGTTTCGAGAAACATTCCAACTCCGTAAGTCAGTACCAATACCGGTATGGTGAAAACCAAGGCCCAGCCCAGTGCAGGAAGAAAATGAGACCTGTTCAGACCCCATTCTCCCCTCTGAAGGGCCCGCCAGAAACTGAGTGCCAAGACCAGGACTATAGGCACCATACCCAGCCAACGCTTGACTCCAAAGATGGGAACAATACACCATGTGTAACCGATAACAGTACCAACAATCGCTGTCGTAAAGCGCATCACCCGGTTCCCTCATCTACAATTCTTTTCATCTGCTTCATGAGCTCAACCACTTCTTGCTTTGTGTTGTAGAAGTGTGGCGCAATGCGGATGCCTGCCCCCGGCCGGAAATCCACGATAAAGTTCCGGCGAAGGAGCTCACGGCCCACCCCCGGCGCATTCGGTGGAGTGACAGCCACAGCCCCACCCCTGTGGGCGGGATCTCTAGGAGTATTGACCCTGAATCCGAACTCGTCGGCCAGCTCCAATATTCGTTGGGTTAATCGTAATGATTTCTCACGAATCCGTTCCATCCCTACTTGAGCAATGATCTCATAGCCACAGCGTGCAGCGTATAAACCAGGAATATTGGGTGTACCATTCAGAAACCGAAAAGCCGAGTCGACATACTCCATCTCAGGCTCAAAGGCGAAAGGACGTTGGTGAGCCAACCATCCTGTCAGTTTAGGTTCCAGCCTATGGCTGAGTTCCGGACAAACGTACAGGTAGGCAACGCCCGGTCCGCCACAGAGCCACTTGACAGAACCACCGATGACAAAGTCGGCGTGCAGTTCTTTCACATTAAAAGGAACAGCTCCACAAGATTGGTAAGTATCCAAAACAACAAAGGCTCCCATTGAGTGAGCTTTCTCGATAACGGCGTGCACATCCTGTAGGAAGCTACTTTTGTAAACCACGTGGGAAATGGGGACAGCAAGCGTCCGCTCGTCGATAGCATCCAGCAACTCTTCAAGGGGTACGCTCATCCCGTCTGGACAAGGTACGACGTGAATCTCGACGTCGGGTTGAGCTTGATAGAAATAACGAATTGAAGGGAAGTTCAACTCAGAGTACACAATTTTGTTCCTCTTTGGGGAGACTTCCAGAGAGGAAAAGACAATAGCCTCGGCCAAAGTTACGTTTGGGTGCATGGAGACTTGGCCGGGGTCTGCTCCGATGATTTTTGCGATCAGATCTCCGACTGAAACCGGCATTTGCCACCATTCCTCTTCCCATGCGCGCACTCCGCGGCTCGCCCAAGTGTCGGCATATTCTTGCAAGCTGGCATAGACGCTCCGTGGCATCGCCCCAAGGGAGTTACTGATCATGTAAATGGTCTTTTGCAGGATTGGAAATTCTTTTCGCCACCGCAGAGACTCGTCCATGATCCCCATCAGTATAATACGGGGTCTGAGCCCCAAAATTGAATCAAGAGCATGGGGTCACATCTTGAATTTTTAATTTTTGGATGGCTCTGGAGTAATCGAAGAAATTCCAAAAATTAAACATTCAAGATGTGACCCCATTAAAATAATATAGAAATAGAAAGAAGGAGGAGAAATGAAGTTAGGGATGATTGGGGCCGGGTTTGTGGCCAGGTTTCAGGCCGTGGCCATGATGCAGGTCAGAGGTCTAGAGCTCGGCGCACTGCTCAACAGAGGAGGGACTCAAGAGCTGGCACGCTTTTCACAGGAGAACAACCTGGGTCCGGCCAAAATCTACGACAGCATCACCGAGATGGCTAAACAGGTCGACATTCTTGCCATATATGCGCCCAATTACGCTCGAATCGCCATTATGGAAGAAATCGTTGATGCGGTGAAGTCAGGTGCTGAGCTAAAGGGAGTAATTTGCGAAAAGCCGCTGGGGCGCAGCGTCGCCGAGGCACGCAGGTTGGTCCAACTGGCCGCCGAAGCCAACCTTCGGACCGCCTATTTCGAAAACCAGATTTACATGAAACCCATCCGAAAACAACTCGACCAGCTGGCGCTGGTCCAAAAAGTGATGGGGCCTCTCTCCTTAGCTCGTGCTTCGGAAGAGCACGCCGGCCCGCATGAGCCCTGGTTTTGGGATCCGGCACGCCAGGGAGGAGGAGTACTCAGCGATATGGGATGCCACAGTATTGCAGTGGGTTGGTATGTCCTGACTCCGTTGGGGCGGGAAATCACCTTTTTGAAACCCCAGACAGTCTCAGCCGAGGTGGCACTGCTCAAATGGGGTCTTCCGGAATGGCGTAAGAAATTGCTTGAGGGAAAAGGCATCGATTATGATAAGACTCCAGCCGAAGATTTTGCTACCGGCGTTGTCACTTATCTCAATCCCGATACCGGGCAGCGGGTTAAGGCCCAGTTTACGAATTCCTGGATGTTTGACAAACAGGGACTTCGGCTCTTCATGGACGGCCTGGGGCCAGGCTATGCTTTCGAAGTGAACACGCTGGTCTCTCCACTGACGGTTTTTGTCGGTGACGTCGCTGCAGCTTCGATCCTCGATCAGGAGGCGACCCTGGAAAAATCAACTGCAAGCCGGGGCCTGCTGGCAGTCCATCACAATGAGGCCGATCTTTACGGCTACACCGACGAAAACCAAGATGCGCTTGAAGCTTTTTCGGCAAACAAGGATGCTTTTCTCCCTTGGAGTTACGGATTGGAAATTACGCGGCTTGTGATGGCTGCTTACATGGCGGCCGAGCGCCAGAAAACCATTGACCTAACTGATCCCGCCGTGCAGCAAGAGTTGGAGAGTTACATTCCCGCCATCCAGCAAGGACACGGGAAAGACGTGCTCTAGGGTCGTGCTTTCGTGACGTCGTGCTTTCGTGACCCCAATCGTATGAAGCAGATTCAAGAAGCGATTGTGGAATGTGAACTCTGCCCGCGCCTGGTGAGCTATCGACAGACGGTAGCGCGGGAGAAAAGACGTTCCTTCCAGGATTGGGAGTACTGGGGAAAACCGGTTCCCTCCTTTGGAAAACTGGATTCCCGGTTGTTAATCCTGGGGCTCGCTCCGGCTGCTCACGGGGCCAATCGCACCGGCCGAATTTTCACCGGAGACCGAAGTGGCGAGTTCCTCTACCAGACGCTTTACCGGTTTGCTTTTTGTAATCAACCATCCAGCCGGCACCGGGGCGACGGCCTCACCCTCTTCGACGCATATATCACAGCCGCCATTCACTGTGCCCCTCCCGGCAATAAACCCACGGGGAAAGAACTAGACACTTGCCGTCATTATCTCAGGTGGGAACTCCAACTTCTGACAAAGGTCCGCGTGGTAGTCGTTCTGGGAAGAATTGCCTGGAAGACCTATCTGTGGGCCCGCCAAGAACTCCACTGGCCAGTCCCTCGTCCCCATCCAAAATTTCGGCACGCAGCCAGCTATCGACTCGATGATCGGACCACACTCATCGTCTCCTACCACCCCAGTCAACAGAACACACAAACAGGCAGACTGACAAAGGAGATGTTCGATCAGGTCTTTCAGACGGCGAGGAACCTACTGGATGCTGACCACCAAAAGGAGACAGGAGACAGGGGATAGGAGACAGGAGCCAGGAGCCAGAAGCCAGAAGCCAGAAGCCAGAAGCCAGAAGCCAGGAGTCAGGAGCTCAATAGCTCAAGACTCATGACTCAAAACTTGAAACCTGGAACTTGAAACCTGGAACCTGAAACCTGGAACCTGAAACCTGAAATCTGGAACCTGAAACCTGGAACCTGGAACCTGGAACCTGGAACCTGGAACTCCGAGGAGCCAGGCTTCCAGTTACGGGATCTTGACTCGCAGTTTATCGTCCAAGATCAGGGTGCTTCCGGAGAGCTTCGAAGCGGGTTTCTTGCTCTTGAAATACACCAAGCCCACCAACGCTTCTCCGGGTGCCAGTGTGGTTTCTTTTAGCTCGTGTTTTTCCAGAATGGACCGGATCCGCTTGGCTGTGTTCAGTGAAATGGTCCTGGGAGGACTTGGTGTATCAGGAACTCGCTCATTTCGGGAAGCCGGCCCGTATATCACCCTTGGGGGGTTATAGCCGACTTCTCCATGAATTTGACGATTGTCAAGATTGTAGCGTCTGAAAATCTTCGATTTGACGATTTTTGGTGTGACCTCAGATGGGCCCACTCTGGTCAGAGTCTTGCCTTTGGGATCCCGCAGCACAAGCTCTTGAGCCCGCAAAGCCCAGTCCTGCTGACTTTCATTCCGCAGCTTCACATGCAGCACCACAAAATCGAGCTCCAGCACAGGAAACCGAAACTCATTGGGAAGATCACCACGATCGAGAAATCGTGCCTCGACAACCACAGACCCTTCCGAAGGCGAGAGTGCAAGAGCAGTGAGACAAAGTAGTAAGACGACTGTCATGCTTGCTTTAGTTTTGAGTTTTGACTCCTGCGTCTTGAGCTTCTAAATTCTGAATTCTGAATTCTGAATTCTGAATTCTTGTCTCCTCCTATTTTACTCCAGCTGCAGCAGGTCTTCCATTGGAACCGGCTTAGAGGACGGAGTGACTGCCCGTTTGCCCGGCTGAGGAGCAAATGCTTTTAACTCCTGAGGGGCACGCCAGAAATCTGCTATGGAAGCGTGATGAACGCAAGAAATCGTGCAGTAAGGTGCGCAGGGCTTTTTCGTCAAATACTCCCGACGGATGTCTTCGCGCGTGTACTCCGTCAGAGGGACCCCAGGGTAGCCCCTTTGCTGTGAGCAGTAGTGCACGAGTCCATCTTCACAAATGTACAAATAGCGCGCACCTGCCCGGCACCGCCAGTTATTCTGTTTTCCCTTCACCAGGTTCTCCTGAAAGTATTGGTTGATCCGTGGATAGCCTTTCTTACCTAAGTTTTTCAACTCGAAAAAGATCTTTTTCTCTCGCTCACCCAGGGGCTTGAGGACCCCGTTGCCATCGTGAATAATGCCCACTGTACAGGTAAAACCTAATTCCACGGCACGTCGACCGATCATAAGGGCGTCCTCGGGATTTTTTACTCCTGCACCCAAAACGGAGTTGATATTGACCTTAAAATCCGCCAGCTCGGCCAGATGGCGAAGTTTCTTGTCCAGGACTTTCAAGCTCTTAAAGGAAATTTCATCTGGCTTAACATTATCGATGCTAATTTGCAGGTGCTCTAAACCAGCGTTGTTGAGAGCCCGAACGCGCTTGCGTGACAAGAGATATCCATTGGTGATCAGCCCGGCGAGCATTCCTCGCCGGCGAGTATGAACAATAAGTTTCTCCAACTCGGGGTGCATGAGGGGCTCACCGCCACTGATGGTGAGAATCGAAGTACCCAGTTCGGCCAGGCGATCCAGGCGCCGAAACATGACCTCGGTGGGAACCGGATCAGAAAAGTCATCATACTCATTGCAGTAGGCGCAAGATAGATTACAGCGGCGGATGGGGATGACGTGGGCCAGAACGGGATGATCCTGGGAGATTAGCGCCTTTGCAGCCATCTTCCACTCGCGGACTGTGGTGTGAAATCTCTTCCATCTACGCATCGGAATTCCTCAAGATTATCACTCTTGTGTGTGCGTGTGGCGAAGGGGACGGCATATGACGAGGCACATCCAAAATTCTCCTCCAAGTCAACCGCC
>JALLOM010000016.1 GCA_027717865.1 Acidobacteria bacterium AH-259-O06
CGCGGAGCTGAAGAGCGGTAAGCCGCTGGCTGGTCCGCGTAGGGGCGGGCCGGCGGGCCGCCCGAGCGGGACTCAGTGCTCGCTCAGTTCGGGTCGACCACCGGCCGACCCCTACGTTCTGGTCGTACAGTTTTTGCGGAAAATCCCGCACACAATCTGTTCGGACGACCCGCCGACTGACCCCTGCCGCAGCAACCCGCACACGTCAATTCAAACTGGTAACGAAGCGCGCACGATCGTGACGGTAGCGTAGGGCATAAACGAATGCCTTACCCTGGTCACCCCTTGCTCCGAGTACAAGCAAGCCCAAGTCGTGCTTGGGGTCAAAGACCAGCCCGCGGTTGTGGCCATACGGCCTAATTCCGCTGATGGGAGGAATATCGACCTGGCGCCAGGCGTTTTCGCTCACCGTGTAAACCCACACGGCGAACAAAGTTCGATCCTCCGGAGTTGGTCCATAGCCCAGGACCACATCTTCACCGAGAATGTAGATCGCCTCCCGAGTACAGACGGGTGGGGAAGCGCCCCGCGGCGCCAGAACGTGGGGCCGCATATTTTTCCAGCGACCAGCACCCAGATCCAAGGTCCACAGCTCATCTCGCCTTTTTCCGCCACCGTGCAAGATCAACTGGTCACGCTTCGAATCGTAGACCAGGCTCGTCATCTCGTACAGATTTTGGGGCGATGGCTGTCCCTGAGTGAGCCGTTTCCAGGTTTTTTGGGATACATCAAGAAGGTAGATGTCTTTATCTTCGGGCGGCTGATGTGGATTCCAGGGTAGGTTATAACCTGGAGTGTTCAATCTTGAGCGCCAATTTACGTTCAGCCCCATGACACCGTGGGGCGTGGTGACCAGCGTGTCTGTTCCTGCCGGCGCTCCGCACAGCAAATCCCACTGTCTTGTGTCGGGATTATACGTCCAAGTGGTGTACCTCACGTAAGAGGAAGGGGGATTGACGAGGGCATCCGGCGCCACAGCGCGTACCGCCGGAAAATTCCTGAGTAACTCAGGATCGTACCCGGTCCTCAACCTGATCGGTCGGACCATAATCATCTTATGACTGACAGGATCGTAAGCGTAGATTTTGCGACCATGGATCGTCCAGGGCTTTCCTTGAAAGGTGACTCCAGCCAGCCGCACGCCGTGGTTCCAGAGGCGCTCCGGGTACTCAGGCGTGAAATCACTGCTGCGCCAGGTGTTGGCTTCAACGTCGTAGGCGTCGACGTCGCTGCCCCCATAGCCGCAGTGACCGCCTCCCCAGTAAAGGATTCGACCCCGATCGGCGTCGAAGGCAGCGGATCCCCAGGTGCGGCTAGGCGCCACCCTGCCGGGATCCCGCAGATGCACCCATTGATTCACCGGCATGGTCCGCAGCCTTTCCACCTGCTCCTGCTCACGCTGTGGGTCGGACTCTGTTCCCGATCGACTCTCCTCTTGGGGACGCTTGGGCATGCCCTGTTGTGCCTGCTTGGGGGCGTCCGAGAGTTGAATCGTGGTCTCGTCGATCCCATATCCGTAAGTCGTTCGCACCGGGTAGAGGACGTTGCAGCTCATGGTATCTCCCGGCTTTCGGTTGTTCGTGACCAGGAGAATTAGTCGCTTCCCCGGAGCAAAGTCACCCGCAATATAAAATCCAGTGGGAACTTCACCAGGCAGTCTTCGCCAGCTGTCCTTTACGGCGTCGTAGGCCCACATGTCGGTCAGATCCCTGCGGTTGTATCCGCCACCAATAATCACCCATTCCGTCTGTGGATCATAAACGGTGAAGTGACCGGCGCGGGCCTCAGGCCCAGCTAACGCGTGCGATCGTCGCCAGGTTCGTGTCTTAACGTCGTAAAGCCAGGTGTCAGCCAGATAGTGGCTCTGTCCATCTCCTCCGAAAAGAACCAGCGCTTGATTCTTGCCATCATAGACCATCCGCATGTTCATCCGGGGAGGAGGTGTAACCTCCAATTCCAGTCGGTGCCAGTCTTTGTCCAGGAACCGATAGACCCAACATCCTGTATAACCCACTACTTTGCCATCGGGACCTTTCTCAGCAACATGGCCCCCTCCAAACAGGACAATTTCGTCATTGACTGGATCATAGGCCAGCGAGCCTCCCAGCACCGGAGGAGGACTATGTTTGGGGGCCAAATTCGACCAACGACGATCCTGGACGTCATAGGCGGCGGTCAATCCTCCCGTAAAGTAAATGAGGGAATGACTGCCAGGGTGGTAGGTTACCTGATCAAAAACGATATTGAGGTCGGGTCGCGGAGCACCGGAGCGCTCCGTCGGCCCCCGTAAGACCGTGCGCTCGCTTCCCGTGGTAATCCCGGAGTAGGCCCACGGGATGTAAGCAAGGGGAAGCTTTTTGCTCCATTTCGATTCCCATCCCTTTGGAAAATGGTTGCGCCAGCGGCGCTTCTCCGGATGGAACACAACCATGTCATACTCAGGAATCTCCATCAGTGGATGTTCCTGGAGCAGGTCGGGATCAGCGTTCATGAAGCCCCACAAAAAGAAGGCTCCAGCCTCAGGCACATACCGTATGGAACTTCCCCGCCGAGCGCCAACTGGATCTTTGCAAAGCTCGACCCACTGGTTGGGCGGCAGTTGGCCGGGTGACGCTCGCTGATATGCCGCAATCCCCAAGACAAAGAAAAGCGCTGCATACACAAGTAAGGTCTTCTTCATGGCCTTTCCCTTTTTTACCGATCTCATCACTCGGGTCACAGGATTTCCAACACTTGCTCGCTGGCCCGCCGCCCTTCCCCAATCGCTCCCAACCAATACTGGTGCCCCACCAACTCTGAATGACCAAAAGCAATGCGTCCAAAGCGCTTTCTAATAATATCGCGGGGCACCAGCCGACCCTGCAGACCAAAAAAGAATCCCGGCTGGGGATTGACGTAGGCGTGGCCCCAGCGATTGAGGATGAGACCGGCAATATCTTTTTTCGGGTCAAATCCTGCCTCGCCAAAAAGCCGCACCATCTGCTGGCGGATCCATACCTCGTACTCGCGATAGCTGGTTGAAAGCAGTTCCTGGCGTCCTTCGGATCCCTGTTCTTGAATGGCGCGTCCCGGATAATAAAAGGGTACGTAAAAGGTCACAATCGTCGGGCGATCCGGGTTGAGAGGTGGTCGGTAATCGCCGACGATCATCGGGCGACGAATGTTACAGGTGAAACCAAACCCGTCGAACCATCGGCAAGCGGTCAAGCCGAGCTTATAGAGAAAGCGCCAGTTGGTGACAGCCACGTTTACCACCAGCATTGGAGAATGGTAAAAGTTCTGGTAGGCCTTGCGGTACTCGTCGGGAAGATCCCTGACCACGCGACGAGTGATCCAACCGCCCGAAGCCATCACAACACCGCGTGTCTTCAAACGATAAACCTTCTCGCCTTTGACATAAGTAACCCAAAGCTGTTCTGCTTTTTCTAGAGGACCATCGTGTTTCACCCGTACTGCCGTTGCTCCCAGTCGTATGCGAACATCGTTTTCGGGATCGTCCAGCGCTCTAAAATTCACGCGGCGGTTGAGAATGTCTTCAAAAGTCTGGCCTCCATGGATCGCCGGCGCAATCAACGCCTTCATAAAGTATCGGGCGAACCCGTCATTGCCTCCGGGAAAGGAATGCCACGTCAGCGGGGAGATCTCCTTCAATTTGTGCGGATAATAGACCTCCTTTGAGAATCCCTGAAAGCCCGGCATTGCGACCTGATGCGCCGCATAGGCCGAGATCGCGTCTGAACCCAAACCTACGGCCGCTGCCAAAATTGGGTCCACATATTGGGTGACCTCAGGGCTCAGGGCCATAATCTTTTCGAGGTAATTCCTGTAGCTCATAGTATCGAGCCAGCACTCAAAGTCCTGCCCCTGATAATACCTTTTCTCACCGTACTTCCAGGTCAGGAAATCCTGCTTGACCTTGGTGGAAAAGGGTGCACCTTTTAACTTTTGCTCCCAGAGGTCGCGCACCCAGCGAGGTTTGACTGCGTGAGATCGCTCGTCAAAGAAATGTCCGAAGTTCGAGGCCTCATCAACCCACAAGTGAAATCCGTAATTCGTTCGATCGAACTCAAGCTGCCTGAACTTCGAGGGCAGGGTCTGGTACTCAAACTTTCGAGGGATTCCCAGTTCCCCATAGAGTTCATAGCCGGGCTCTCCTGGATTCGCCGGAATATCGAACTCATTAGCACCCTGAGGGCCGATCAGCCTTTGACCATTAACAATAAATTCATTTCGTTTTGATTCACCTCCGAAAATAGGGTGGTTTTCAATGATGAGACACCTTTGCCCCGGACGCCTGTTTTTCTTGAAGTAGTAGGCAGCTGACAACCCACTCATCCCTCCCCCAATGACCACTAAATCAAAGACCTCTCCCGTGTCCACTGCCTCAGCAGGGGGCTGATCGTAGCGGCCTGCCGCAACCTCGTGGGCCATTCGCAACACCTCTTTGGTGTTGCCATGAGAGTTCGCATAGTCGCCTACGCCACCATAGCCGTCCCACGGCTCTTTTTGTGGCAGCAACTGCAAAGGAGACCGAGCCTGTAGGAGCATGGTTCCCGTCCCCAGCAAGGTCGCATTCAAGAAGTCTCGGCGGGTGATCCGCTGATCCATGCCCAGTGAGCGCTCCTCATTGACTGAAAGGGTTATCTTTCTCGCCATAGGTGCTTTCCCACACGGAAAAAGGATTACCGCGCTCGGAAATGTGCTCCCTTAAGCGGCTCGTATCCTCACCACAGGAAGGATACCGACCTCGCAACCGAAGGCGACCGAAGGCCTGGACCCTTGGACCCGCTTATGATCTTCATTTATATTTAACTTTTCTCCATTTGTCACGGTTTCATCCGGGTAAACGGGGTGGCTCCAGGATTGATCCGCACCCGTTTAAGTGAGGCAGTTCTGTCGGCCAATCCGGAGCTCGCGCCAAGCTATGTACACGAGAAGATTCCCCTCGGACGAGTTGGGAGGTCCGAAGAGGTGGCAGCGGTGGTGGCTTTTCTGGCTTCCGATGATGCCAGTTTCGTCACCGGCCATGTCCTCGTGGTCGATGGCGGACAGCTGATGTCGTGAGGCCCCGATGTACACCTTGTGAGTTGTAATCTCTGTTATGCTAGAAGGAAACGGCGGGGACTATTGGCGAAGAGAAAGACGGACACCAGCAGAAAGGCAAGACCACTCAAGCGGAGGAAAAGGTGGCTCTGGCTTGGCGGCCTGTTGATCCTCGCTGCCGTACTCGCCACTTTCATTGTTAGGCATGAACGTCGGCCGGCGACCAGCCAAATCCCAGAAGTTTCACGCCCGAGCGTCATTTTGATCACCCTGGACACGCTTCGGAGGGACTATGTGGCAAGCTACGGGAGCAAGAAGGTCCGGACTCCTCATATCGATTCTCTGGCCGCCGATGGCGTGCGCTTTGGAACAGCCGTGTCGGAAGTTCCCCTGACGCTTCCCGCCCACTGTGCCCTGTTGACGGGCACTTATCCTCTAACCACAGGAGTTCATGACAATCTGGGCTACACTCTCACTGATGAACATCTGACTCTGGCAGAGATCCTGAGGGAGCACGGCTACCGAACGGCTGCTTTCGTGGGAGCCTACGTCCTGGACTCCAAGTGGGGACTCAACCAAGGATTTGATCATTACGATGACGACTTTCCTGTAAAGCCGGATTCCGAAGCGCTGGCTTGGGCCGTAGAACGCAAGGGTGAAGACGTAAGCCGGCCCGCCCGAAAGTGGATCGAGACCCAGACCGAGCGTCCCCTATTCTGCTGGATTCACCTCTTTGATCCCCACGATCCTTACGATCCGCCTGAACCCTTTCGCTCCCAGTACTCGAATGATCCGTACGCCGGAGAAGTTGCCTATGCAGACCACGTGGTGGGTGAGATCCTCCAAACCTTGCGTGAGCGCCGGCTTTACGACCAGAGCCTCGTGGTTCTCCTAGGAGATCATGGCGAGGGTCTTGGGGAGCATCGCGAGCTGACTCACGGTTACTTTCTTTACGATTCCACGCTGCTTGTACCCTTCATCCTGAAGCTTCCTGAAAGCCAAAAACTCCAGGACAGGGTTGGATCAGTGATCGAAGATCCCGTTCAACTGGTGGACGTGGCACCCACATTGCTTGAGATTTTGGGCATTGATCGCCCCACAACATTTCAGGGGCAGAGTTTGTCAGGCGTAATACTCGGCAAGAGCTCTCTCAGGGAGCGTGCCGCGTATTCGGAAACTTACTATCCCAATGAATTCGGGTGGAGCGAGTTGAAAGCGTGGCGCACCAGAGACTACAAGTACATTCTGGGCCCCAAGCCGGAAATTTACGATCTCAGAGTCGATCCCGCCGAAATTCAAAATATTGTGACAGAAAACGATTCACTGGCCAACCGGTTCAAGTCGCAACTACAGAGATTCGAAGTGCGTCACAAGGACGAGCAAGCTAAAGAGCGGGCACAAACCCAGCTTTCCCCTGAAGAGCTGGAGCGATTCCGGTCGCTCGGATACATTGGAGGGTCCACTCGGGGCCTTCCTTCTCAGCAACTCTCTTTGCCAGACCCCAAGGACAAGATCGAGCTCTTTGCTCTGATTTCCCGGGCGATGACCCACATCGCACAGGGTCAGTTTCAACTGGCACTTGCTGTTTTGAAACAACTGCTGCAACGTGACCCCACGATCGCCACGGCTTACTCGTTAATGGGTCAGTGCTATCTACAAACGGGAAAGTACAGGGACGCCCAAGCGTCTTTCAAGCGGGTCCTACAAGAGCAACCCGACCGCGTCTATCCTTTGTTCTATCTGGGCCTAGCCCACTTCCAGCTTAAGGAGTACTCTCGGGCGGAGCCGCTGCTGCAGACCGTGCTTGGACTTGATCCCAAGTTTTTCCCAGCCTATAACTATCTGGGGCTGATTTACAGCGATCAGGGACAATCCGCTCAAGCTATCGATGCCTTTTCTGCAGCGGTGAAGATTCGAGAAAATGCCAGCGCATACCAGATGCTCGGCTATCTCTACACCAAGGAGAACCAACCTGGAAAGGCGGCAAGGGTCTTCGAAAAAGTGGTGAGTCTCGAGCCGGATAATGCGCTCGCCCATCTTTATCTGGCCAATGCATATCAGCTCCAAAGGCGCCGAGACCTGGCAGAACAGGAATACCAGAAGGCCTTTACTTTGGAGCCCCAACTTAAGGAGAAAATTCGCACTAGCCCATAGTGCAAACAATGTCTCGAAATTATCTCCTTCCTCGTGCATGTATAATGGAAGGCTATAAGCTTATGGAAGGTATCAGATGGATTACACGAACGCTCCTACAAGCCTCGGCCTTTACGTTTGGAAAATCCACGCTTCGCCCTCTCGTCCTCATTTTAGCCTTGGTCTTACCTACATTTTCTGAAAACCTAGGTTTTGCACAGACACATAGAAGCGCCAGACCCGAATCCGTTCGGCAGGAAGAGCAGGAAGACTATTTCAAGAAGTGGCTCAGTAAAGACGTCGCCTACATCATCATCGAGGATGAAAAGAAAGTCTTCGAAAGCCTGACGACACCCGAGGAGAAGGAGCAATTCATTGAGCAGTTCTGGTACCGACGCGATCCGGATCCACGCAGGCCGACCAACGAATTTAAAGAGGAGCACTATCGACGCATTGCCTATGCAAATGAGCGCTTTTCAGTAGGGCAGCCCGGATGGATGTCTGACCGTGGACGGATTTACATTATCCACGGCCCTCCGGATGAAATTCAGTCGCACCCCACAGGAGGGCAGTATCAGCGTCCGAGCTGGGAGGGCGGGGGATGGACCCAAACCTATCCTTTCGAGATTTGGCGTTATCGGCACATCGAAGGGATTGACTCAGATGTGGAAGTGGAATTCGTGGACCGAAGCCTGAGCGGGCAATACCGCTTGGCACTCAATCCTGAGGAGAAGGATGCTCTCCTGCATATGGGCCGGGCCGGGCCTACCCTGGCCGAAATCCTGAGGCTTGAGAACAAGGGGGATCGTCCCTACTTCAACCCTGCCAACCGAGACTCCCGGTTCCAGCGGCGGAGAGATACGCCCTTTGAACGTTATGCCAGGTTTGCCAAAATTCAGAGTCCTACACCTATCAAATTCAA
Source organism: Acidobacteria bacterium AH-259-O06 (assembly GCA_027717865.1). Lineage (GTDB taxonomy): Bacteria > Acidobacteriota > UBA6911 > RPQK01 > JADFOI01 > JALLOL01. The sequence goes on from JALLOM010000016.1 coordinate 8,099, forward strand.
GGACCTGAAGGAGATCGTAAAGATCAAGGTGGCTTATAACAACCTGGCCTTCAAGGTCCGCAAGGACTACTTTCAGTTGAACGAAGGAGAGGTTCTCGTTCCCATCACCCTCGAACTTGCAGATAAGGACCTGACCTTCAAGAAAGATGGCTCCCTTCGCACAGCCGAAGTCGCTGTCTACGGTGTAATTACCAATATTACGAACCGCATCGTTCAGGAGTTTGAAGACGTACTGGAGACGTCGTACCAGCCTCAGGACAACCAGAAAATAGGGACCGGACGATCCCTATATCAAAAGGTGGTGTTCCTGAATAAAAGGATGCGTTACAGGCTGGACCTGGTGGTCAAGGATCTGCACGGTGGCCAGATCGGCGTAGTGCGAACGGGGATCGTTCCTCCCCGCTACGATTCAGAAGCTTTCTCAGTCAGTTCGCTGGTCCTGTCGAACTTCATCCGCATGTTGGAGGAGGTTCCCAAAGACAACCCAATGTTTGTTCTAGGTGATGTGTGGATCCACCCCAGTCTGACAAATGTCTTCTCCCTGGACAGACCTCTGTTCGTGTATTTTCACCTCTACCATGCTGCCGTGGATCAGACGAGTGGAGCCCCCTCCGTGCGCGTCAGCTACAGGATCTCTCGAGAGGGCCAAACGGTGGTCGAACTAGTGGACGAAAGCGGCCAGTCAATCCAGTACTACTCCCCTCAGCGAATGGTGCTGATCCGGGATTTACCCGGACAAAACCTTCAGCCGGGGCGCTATCGTCTGGAGGTGGAAATCCGAGACCGAATTGCCGATGCGAAGGCGATGGCAAGTGCTGATTTTGAACTCGTTGCACCGGAGATGAGAGCAGCGAGCAAGTAATAAGAATTCCCGCCATCAGCCCGAAGCTGCTGGGACGGGTTTCCAGTTGAGGATGCTCCGGGCATTGTCTCGATATACGCCCTGAAGAACGTCCTCTTGGAGCTCAAGACCATAGTAGCGCCACCAAAGGCGGCCAGGTATAAATTCGTCAGCAGTCTCCAGCAGGCGCCACCAACCTTCGTACATGTGCCTCTCGAACCCCATATCCGTTCCGAACAAGATCCGATCTTTGTGACGTCTAAAGAACCTGCCCGCTGTTTTCGGTTGCCTCCCTATTTCGTAGTCTCGGGCTGAGATATCCAGATACAGGTTCGGGTAGCGCTCCAGTACCTGAGAGAGCGCGCCAAGGTCATTCCCCTGATTGCTAAGGTGACAAGCAATCAATGTGGTCCTGGGATGCTTGCTCAATAAACGATCACGAGAAGCCAGCAATTCCTCATAGGAAGGCACATCTTTGCCGTAGAGGTTGAAAGCCTGAAAATCAGGAGTACGCTCCCATGTGGGGCCCAACGGATCCCAGCACGATGGGTGGTCGGCAATGTGAAGGATTACCGGGAGGTTCAACTCAGCACATTTTCCCCAAACAGCATCCAAACGGGGATCGTCCGGGTGTAAGCGCTGGTCTCGGGGTAAGAGGTTTTCGCTGCCTCGGCCAATTCCCCAACCTTTGTCGCTCACTTCTCCCACTCCTCGAGCTCCCTTTTCATAGCAGCGCACCAGCTCGCGGACCACCCGTTCTGGATAATCTGGGGCTGAAATGTCGTTTGTATCCAGACCACAATACAGCTGAAAGCGGCCAGGATAGCGTTTCAAATAGAGATCTACAAGACGGTCAAATCTCTCCCCGGTGGCGCCGGTCAGAATTACGGTAACTTCAACTCCCACTTCGTCCATGGTTTGCACCCAGTCATCCACTTCTTCGGGAGTTTCAGCCTCAACATGTGCGTGCACATCGATCACCGGAAAACGAGCTTTCGGAATATGCGTCTCCGGCACCACCAAAGACGAATTCGGCATATAGTCCTTCACCAGAATGGAGTCCATCGGGCCTGTCTTCACGGTGACACCATACTTGACAACCCGCTCAGCCGGCTGAGCTTCGCCTTGTGTTTGTGGCTCGCTCCCCTGCCGGCATGAAACGAGGCACAACACCATAAGAAATGTAAGGATCCTCATTAGCTTCTGGGCTGGATTCTAGGTTTGCCTGATAGGCCTGTCAAGAAGTCCTAACCTGCTCGACAACTCTGACTCATCCGCGCCTGGGTCTCACTGGAGCACCTTCCTTGAGCAGTTCCCTCCATGTGACCACACGTCTCTCATACATCGCTTTCCGGCCAAGCAAGGCCGTCAGCGCGGCGCTGCTGGCGACTTCGATGTTACAGAACGGCTGTTCATTCTCTCGAATACAACGGAAAAAATCGCTAACGCTTTCCAGCGTCATGTCAACATCTTCAACATCCAGCGTGGTCGGCTCTGAAGTACCCTGACCTTCTCTCCACACAATCTTCGCCGGGCCTCTATAGCTGACATCAAAGACAGCTTTAGAGCCGTAGGCATGAATAAACGTGCCGCCCATCTCCCGAACTGCGTACTTCAGCATGGAAAAAATCGCGTGCCGGTTCCCAGGATACTCGAGGGTTAAGCCGTAATGGTCCATAATCTGGTTGCCTTTTGGCTCGAAGAGCATGTTTTGACCCCCTAGACCTGCGATCCGAACGGGGTGATCGTTCATGACCCAGTTAAGGACGTCCAGCTCATGAACCGATTGCTCGACGATCTGATCCCCCGACTCTTCGATGCTATAGAGCCAGCGCATCTTTCCCTCGCGCGGTTTGCCATTCCAGTTGGCATACCGCTGAGCGCGGACAAAACCTACCTCTCCAATCTCTCCCCGGTGAATCATCTCCATTGCTTTCCGATATTGAGGCCGATAGCGCAGCTGCTGACCCACCTGCAGAATTCCCTTTGCCTTCTTCGCCTCTTTTCCCACCTCCTCGATCTCGTTGACGGTAAGGGCGATGGGTTTTTCGGCGTAGCAGTGCCGCCCCGACTGGAGAACATCGATCACCATGGGCTTGTGCAGATAGGGAGGCGTAACGACAAAAACGGCGTCCAGATCCTGCTGCTCAAGCAGGTCCCGGTAATACCAGTAGGTTTGGGGCTTATGCCCCGCCACAATTGACCGACCCTTATCAAGGGCCTCGGGCTGGATGTCGCACAGCGCAGCCACACGAACGCCCTGAAGCTTTATGATCCGTTCGAGAATTGTCCGTCCTCTATTCCCGGTTCCGATCATCCCGCAAAGGATGTCGCTATTTCCGCTTTGGCCAAAGCTGGTGCCTCCAAGTCCAATCATAGCCGGTGCTGCACCGGCGATTGCCGCACTTTGACGAATAAAGTCCCGACGGTTGCCTCGTTTATAAAACCCCTTCATGACTGTCCTCCTTTCCACGATTTCCGTATGTCAAAAATTTTCTCTATTAAGCCCAACTAGATGATAAACCACAACCCCGCCCGGCACCCAAAAGGGCCGGCCGGCGCTACAATCAAACGTCGCAGTGATCCAGGCTATTGCTGGGGCTGGGGTCGACGTCGGAGATGATGAGCCGGCGTGTAACGACGAATTTTGATATTTCGGAATTCGGCAGGCACTCCTTCTGACTGCAGACAAATGTAGCCGACTGTGGGATGCGCATCGGAGGCCAGCCCCACCAATTTGCCGTTCAGCACGGTCGCGACCCGTCCTTCTTCGGAGTAGACTTCATAAATGTTCCACTCTCCCGGTGGATTGGCACCCGCATGAATGATTTCACCCCCGTCCAAGGTAGCGCCGCGGATCGGAAAGATGCGGCCCATATGGTCCTGATAAAGTTGGCACTCAATCCCCTGAGGCCACACATCGTCACGCTGGACATGAATGAGGACCCCGCTATTTCCCGATTGAGAAAAGCGAACTTCCACGTGGAAAACGTAGTTATCGTAAACATCGGCCGTGCGGATGTAACCGTTGGGCTTCCCTCTCGTCATCAGTTTGCCATCCTTGACGAAGAAGGTTGACTGTTTACCCACCTCGTGTTCGAGATACTTCTTTATGCTCCCATCGGGCATCTTCAAGACGGGGACCCATCCAGTTAAGTCTTTTCCATTAAAAAGAATCGTCCATCCCTCGTCGTAGGTTAGGGCAGGGTCCCTATAATCGCTAATTCTCTGACCTGACAGGGTGATGATCCAAGAAACCACTATTGCTGCACCAAGGGTAAAGCCGGCCACCCAAGACAACCCGATACGCATAGTGCCCTCCTTATTAACTGAACAATGTACGGTCTGCAAGGGAAGTATCCCTCACAGCTTTTCCGCTGATGCCTGAAGCCCTTTCACGACAACTTCCAGATACTCCCGGGCACGCCGGGCCAGGATGTCCACCCCTTCGGGCGTGGTGGGACGTGGAAGCAAAGGAGCGAAAATGTTTTCGCAGGCTAAAGGCATAGTCAAACCTGTGTAGGCAACTGGCTCCAACAGACGATAATGGTCAATCTCTCCAAAACCCGGCCCACAGTCTTGGTCTTCCGGGAAGTTGCGATGGTCCTTAATAGAGAAACTTCGGATCTCATCGACGCACTCTCGTATGTCCACGATTGGATCCACGTTGACGTAGTCCATTACATTTCCCGCGTCATAGTTGATGCCCACCCCTTCGTCACCGACCTCCCGAACGATCTTTGCTGTGGCCTTCCCGGTCGCCGTCTCCCCACCGTGTTGTTTGATGACCAAAGTGACTCCGGCCGCCCGCGCGACGGGACCCAGCTCTTTTAGGTTTCTAATCCAGGTTTCGTATCTTCCACCTTTCGTACTCCCAAAGGTAAGCACCTGCGGAATTCCGGCGGTGGCGGCCTGCTCGATTCGCTTCTTATGGCTATCCACGGATGCATCCGCTTCTACACTGACGGTCGAAAACATCATCACCGGGGTCAACCCGAGGTCCCGACACCGAGCGGCCAGCTTCTTCGCTTCCAAAGGCTTCGCATTCAAGTCCAGTACCGGGACCCGTTCGCCGGATGCTGCGACGTGGCGGGTTCCCCACGCAACATACTGGAATTTACTTGCTGCAATCCCCTCAAGTGCCCTCTTTAGAGGAAAACGCGAGTAAGGCAAAGTCATGCAGGCGATTTGAAAGCGGGTCGGTCTTTTAACTTCGCGTGCTGCAGATGCAGAAAGGGTTTGGGACATACCAAGCGTAGATAGCATCGCCGATACATTCCTCAGAAAGATCCGTCGAGTCCAATTAAGCTGTTTTGTCATTCTTTTCCTGTGTGGGCACTGCAACGCCTGATTAGTGTGGAGGTTTCATGTTAAGAAACCATGCCGCAACGTGCAAACCTATTCTCCACGGCGGAGGAGGAAGTGTCAATTTCCCACTCAAAACAACTTGCATGCCTGATTTTCGATCGGGGATTCATTAGAATCCTTATCGCAAGGCCTTTTATGAACCATTGTCGATGGAATGTCCTAAAGTTGATCCTATTTTGGATTCCTCCCCTCTGTACCCTGCTAAGTCTCTCCTCAGAGAACCGTGTCGTCTTCGAAAACGTCACCGAGAAAACTGGAATCACGTGGGTTCATGAAAATGGCATGTCTCCGGAGCGTTATCTACCCGAAACCATGAATGGGGGATGTGCTTTTCTTGACTATGACAATGACGGTTGGGTCGATATTTACTTTGTCAATAGTGGCACATCAGCTTTCTACAAACCCAAAAAACCTCTTCGCAATGCCCTTTACCGAAACAACCGTGACGGAACCTTCACCGATGTTACCGAAAAGGCGGGGGTTCCCGGGCGGGGATTCGGAATGGGTGCCGCCGTGGGCGATTACAACAACGACGGATGGACGGATTTGTATGTGACCGGCGTCGAGACCAGCATTCTGTACCAAAACATTGGAAATGGCACCTTCCGCGACGTGACAGTCCATTCAGGCATTTCTACTCCTGGATGGAGCACCAGCGCCGCCTGGTTTGACTATAACAATGACGGAAATCTCGATCTGTTCGTCTGCGGTTTCGTCACCTGGAGGCCCGAACTGAATATCTACTGCGGAAATGTGGGCTTGCGGGGCTACTGTATCCCGGAGATCTTCGAGGGAGGGCAAAGCTGGCTGTTTCGCAATAATGGTGACGGATCCTTCACAGATGTGAGCAAAGAAGCCGGGATTGCCAATCCTGAGGGAAAAGGACTTGGGGTGGTGGCTGCAGATATCAACGACGACGGCTGGATGGACATCTTTGAGGCTAATGATACGGTTCCAAACTACTTATACAAAAACAATGGGGACGGAACCTTCCAGGATATTGGCCTGTTTGCCGATGTTGCCTTCAGCAGGGAGGGAAAGGCGCGTTCCGGAATGGGGGTGGACGCCCAGGATTATGACGACGATGGAAGGGTTGACCTTTTCGTGGCCAATATCGATCACGAATTCTTTTCGGTTTACAGAAATCTGGACGGCGAGATTTTTGAAGATGCCGCCCTTATGACGCCCCAGATAACCAGGGCAACAAGATTCATGAGCGGGTGGGGGGTCCGATTCTTCGATTATGACAACGACGGCGATCATGACTTGGTGGTTCTCAACGGCCATCCCGATGACCTGGTCGCCCGCTACCAGTCCGCGGTGGCGTACCGTGAAAAGCCCCTCATGTTCGAAAACGTCGAAGGAGTGTACAGGGACGTCGGCGATGTCAGTGGAAGTCCTTTTCAGAAACTTTACTCGGGAAGAGGGTTGGGACTGGCTGATTACGACAATGACGGCGATTATGACCTGCTGTTTTGTAACAACGGAGAGCCTCCCGCACTCTTAAGAAATGAGGGGGGAAATCGCAACCACTGGCTGGGACTGAAGCTGGTCGGGAGGAAGAGTAACCGAAACGGAATTGGCGCGAAGATTAGCTATAGTGTCAGCGGAAAGCGACGCTTTCATTATGTTTCAGGAGGAGGTAGCTATCTGTCCTCGCAGGACCATCGTGTAATCCTTGGTTTTGGAAAGCAAGAAAAAACGGGAGAGATCCGCATCCTTTGGCCAAGTGGCACGGTAGCTGTGCTAAAGGACGTTGAGATGGGACGCTATATCGAGGTGGTAGAGGGGGGTTGAGGATTCTTTCTTCGTTCCTGAATATTCTTTCCGTCAGGCCCCTCCAATTTCTTCGAAACTGTTATACCGGGTACGCTATTCTACCGAACTGGCTCTGCCAATGGATTGAACGGGGTTCCGAAAACGGCGTAATAGTCTTTCAGGTCGGCCAGTTCTACCTCTGCCCGGTGACGGGGTTTGATCAAAAAGACAGGCCGGGGTGCTACCAAGGCAATAAGCTGCTTCATGTCAAATGCTTGAAGGAGACCGAAGCAAAAGACTTCCGGCACCTCTCGCGCTGTCAGGTTCTGCTCGATGACCTCCTTCAGACTCCCGAAGGCGCCATGCAGTTCTAGTCTCCCTATAGCATGCTCTTCCAAAGCTCCGGCTATTAGGGAGAAAAGGCTGCTTCGCGGTCCGACGGCCACGATTGTCACCGGACCTGTGCCGTGCTGATCCGACAACCAGCGGGCAGCGGCCATCAGTTGACTGGCCTGCAGTCCGAGAGGTCGATCCCCTACACCCGAGAGCAAAAAAGCAAACAGGAAGTCGTCCTCTGCGATTTTCGATTCTCCGAAATAGAAGGGGTCCACTGCCAGCAGGCGGTGCCCTTCGGCCAGCAGGCGCTGGGCCTCGAAGGCAGCGCTGGCCCGCCCGCCGTCCGCGACCAGAATGGTGGTGGATTTCGACTCTCCCCGTACCAGCTCCACGGCCGGCACGGTCCAGGCGCCACCCATACGAAGCTTCCAGTAAGTAACTGTCAGCTCCCCGTGCTTCTCGGTACCCGCCTCGCGGGCCTCCACGCGGTATTGCTTGGCTCGGACAATTTCCGAGAGCGCAGCCCGACGTTTCTCTTGCCACTCCAGCGCTGAAGCCTTTTCGGTGGGCAACTTAGGATGGTGAGGCAGTTGCTCACTCAGGGTCAAAGCGAGAGTATGAAAATCGGCATTGTTACCAGGCAATGGCACGTACAGCTCGTCTTCCCTTTTGATTTCCCCATCGGACGAGATCTCGCTGGCTTCAAAATCCGATCTTTTCGGGTAGAAAAAAGCGCCCAGCATATGGTAGAGGGCCTCGCGGTTGCCTTGTGCGTAATTGTGTCCGGTATCGTGGCTGATGTGATAGCGAAGATGATCCTTCTGGCTGTACAGTCGAAAGACCGTGCTGGCTGCCGCCAACAGCGGTCCCACGGCATAATCTGCCCGGAAGCAGCAGTCGTCCTTGGCATTGTAGGTCAGCAGTGTCGGCCGCGGCGCCATGAGCGCCGTCAAATGAGCGTAATCGGCCACTGCAGCCAGGTCAGTGGGTGTTTGCTCGGAATCCCCTAAATCCAATTCAGGAAACTGGGTGCGAGTAAGGTAGCTGGAGTAGCCAGCCACCGGGTTGGCGAGGCTGACGCGGCGATCGAGAGAGCTGATGAAAATGGTCTGCCATCCTCCGCCTGAAAGCCCAGTCACGGCCAGACGCCGGGGATCCGCGTTCTCCAGGGAAAGTGCCAGGTCGATGGCCCGTTTCAGGTAAAGATAATGCAGAGCCACGCCGCTGGTTCCACACAAATCCAGTTGATTGGCGCGGGAGTGATTGAAATTCGCCCCGGCGAGCTGACCCATCCCGAACCATTCCGGGTTAAGCGCCAGCATGCCTCGCTTAGCCAAGTTGATGCAACGGATCTGTTTGTAGGGAGCTGCTTTGCCTTGCCTGTCATGGCCGTTCACGTTGAGGACGACAGGGACCTTCCCGCTGAGCGTTTCGGGCTCGTAGAGCAGGGCCGGGATCCAAAGACCTGGAACAGCTTCGTAGCGAAGCTTCCTGATCCGGTACCCAGGTCCCCCGGGAACTGTTTCGAGCCATTCCACTGAAGTTCGGGCATCGCGCCAGCGGGCCGCCTCTCCGCGGAAGATGACATCCTCCAGCACTCGTTTCCGGAGTTGATCAGCGTATCGCTGCCATTCGAGTACACCCTGAAAAGCCGGCAGCGAAGGCACACGAGAGGCACAGTAAACCTGCGTCTCGACCTTGGTCTGCTGGGCGTCAATAACCGCCCGATCGAGTATCGATCGGAGGGACTCCGTTTCCGCAGCGCTCAACAAGCGTGCCAATGTTAGGAAAAGTGCCACCCCCAGTAGGAGGCGGGAAGGATTGAGCTGAAAACTCAGCAATTTAAAAGGCTTTCTCATACGGCGGACCCCGCTTGGATGTCCTTCAAAACTATCCTTCCTTTACTTCCAATGACAAACAAGAATAATAGGTGGCGTCACTGGGCCTGTCAATTCGGCATCGAGGAGAGAAAGGAAGCCAAATGCAGCTGACATCGGTCGACTGGTTAATCGTTCTTGTTTATTTCCTAATAGCTCTTGTTGTGGGTCTTTATTACGCTCGGCGTGCTGGTAAGGGGATCGACGAGTTCTTTGTTTCCGGCAGACAGCTTCCCTGGTGGTTGGTGGGGACGTCTATGGTGGCCACAACTTTCTCCACGGACACACCCAACCTGGTAACTGACATCGTTCGAAACAGCGGCGTTAGCGGAAACTGGGTCTGGTGGGCATTTGTCGTGACGGGAATGTGCACCGTATTTTTCTACGCCAAGCTGTGGCGACGCTCGGAAGCGCTGACCGATATCGGTTTTTATGAGCTTCGCTACTCCGGAAAGCCCGCGGCTTTTCTGCGCGGGTTCCGGGCACTTTACCTGGGCGTCTTCTTCAACGTCATAATCATGGCCACAGTCACGCTGGCCGCCATCAAGATTTCGGGGGTTCTTCTAGGCCTCGATAAGTACACGACCGTGGTTGTGTGTGCTGCAATCACCGCCATCTACTCGGCCATGTCGGGACTCTGGGGGGTTGTTGTGACCGACTTGCTTCTGTTTGCTCTTGCTATGATCGGTTCCATCTCAGCTGCCTACTATGCGCTGGCGCGACCCGAAGTCGGAGGCCTGGCCGGTTTGATGACTCATCCTGAATTGGCTGACAAACTTAATCTATTTCCAGACTTCTCCGATTGGGACACGGCTCTGGTCGTGTTCATCGTACCGCTGGCAGTGCAGTGGTGGAGCACCTGGTACCCTGGCGCTGAGCCAGGGGGCGGTGGCTACGTCGCCCAGCGAATACTGGCTGCCAAAGATGAAAAGAATGCTTTGCTCTCTACCCTCTGGTTCAATGTGGCTCACTACGGCTTACGACCCTGGCCCTGGATCCTCGTAGCCCTGTGCTCCATGGTGGTCTATCCAACCCTGGATTCAATCCGAACCGCTTTCCCGAATCTGGACCCTTCCATTGTTGGTCACGACCTGGCTTATCCAGCGATGCTGGTCTTTGTACCGCATGGCCTTCTGGGATTGGTTGTCGCTTCTCTGGCCGCTGCCTACATGTCCACGATCAGCACACATCTGAATTGGGGAGCATCCTATGTTGTGGATGATTTCTATCGCCGATTCGTGGTCAAGGACGGCAGCAGCCAACATTACATTCGGGTTGCTCGCATCTCCACGGTGGTGCTGGTTATCCTGGCGTCAATTGTCTCACTTTGGCTGGAAAACGCTCTGCAGGGATTTCAAATAATGCTCCAGGTTGGAGCAGGGACAGGATTAATCTTTCTGCTGCGCTGGTTCTGGTGGCGAATCAACGCCTGGAGTGAGATTTCGGCGATGACTATCTCCTTTCTGGTAGCTGTTTATTTGCAGTTCATCCACCACAATCTGGGATTTACCCCAATGCACGCCTCGATGAATCTGGTAGTAGGGGTGGCGGTAACCACAGTGGTGTGGCTGTGCATCACCTGGATGACGCCCCCGGCACATCAAGAAACACTGCAAACCTTTTACAACAAGATTCACCCCTTCGGGCGCGGCTGGGCAAAGGTGGTAAACACGGGAGAGCGCCAGCGAGATGAAAGTCTGCCAGCTGCATTTCTGTGCTGGTTCTTGGGCTGCGTCACCATTTACACGGTGGTGTTCGGAACAGGTTATATCATCTATGGCAACCTAATGCCCGGTCTCGTGTTGATCGCTGTCTGCATCGGTGCAGCGAGCTGGGTTTTAAAACTTCTACCGCAGATCGGGTTTAGCAAATAGGAGCCAGGAGTCAGAATCCAGGAGTCAATATATCCGTGAAAATCCGTTTGGATCCGTGTGATCCGTGATCCCAGAATCCAGGGGTCAGAAGGCTGACTGCTAACCACACTCCGAATTCCTAACCCATAACTAAAAACTCACAACTCAGAACTCAAAACTCACTGGTGAGTGCGAGCGAAGACGATTTGAGCAAACATCAGAGCTTCCCGTTCGATCATGGGCACGAGTTGCACAGCCTTCTCCCTTGCTTGACTGGCTTTCTCGGCTTCTCCGGAAGCCTCGTGAGCCTTTGACAGATAGTGATACCCGAGGGCTTGCCTGAAGGTTTTAGATCGCCTTGCATAGCTTCTGGTTTTTCCTTGGATAAGCTGTCGGCCTTCACTTTTCAGGGTGGAAAGAATTTGATCAGCCTCAGCGGATTTTCCTAACTCTCTCAGCGCCAGAGCCTGATAAAAGCTCCCCACGGTCGGCATACTGGAGGATTCTACGGCGGTAATTTTCAGTAAGCGGAGAGCCTCTTCTTCATTGTTGAGCTGCTCGTAAAGTTGGGCCATTGGATAATACAGGAATCCTCGCAGGTTGGGCTCCCGGGGCGCGACTTTCAGGTTGGCAGGGTACTCGCAGGCCTTCAAATAATGCTTGAGAGCTTCCCGGGGCGTCTTGGCTGCTTTAGCCAGTCCCATATTGGCCTCCATGTAAGCGTTGTGGATGACATAGCGTCCTTCCCAGTTGTGGAAATGATGGCTGGCGTAATAGTCGAGCGCTTCTTCGTAATCTCCCTCCTGGACCATCAAATCCAGCATGGAGGTGAGCAGGTCATCGCGCTTTTTCACTGTTGCTTCATGTTTTCGCAAAAAGGCAAGCCGCTGCGCGCGCTCTTCACCTAATGCTTCCATGACGCCGTGCAGCTCCATCAAAACTCGGGAATCCTCTGGTACCAACTTGAAGGCTTGCTTGTAAAACGACTTGGCCTGATTGAGATCCCTTCCGCTGCGTAGGAAGCTCAAACCAAGATTGCGCCAGGCCCTGGGATTTCGGGGATCAAGCTCGACGGCTTTTGTCCAATGGGAGATAGCGCTGTCCACGTCAGCCATTCCTGCGTAGACAAGGCCCAGATAATAATGAGCCCTGTCATCTTGCGGAAGGTATTCAAGCGCCGTCTTGAAGACATCAATCGCCTCTGTACGAAAGGGGAACACATTGTCCACCGGCCGCTTCATGGCTGCTTTAAACCAGCGGGATGCTTCCTCCTTATTGCCCAGCTTAGTTTTGAAGTAGCCGTTGTAATAGCTGCTCAGGGCAAAACCGCTGCCTGGATCGGAGCTGTCCAATTCGAGAATCTGCGAAGCCTCAGCGTAGAGCCCGGAATTGGAGTAGTCGAGGGCCAGTTCGATGTAAGCTTGCGGCTCGCCCCTTAAAAGGTGGGAGAGCGTCTCCATAGCCTTCTGGTACGGCTTGCCCTGTTCCTTCAAAGCGATCATCAGCTCATTCATGGCCCAGGGATCCAGGGGGTCCAATTTCAAGGCACGACGGGCCATCTTTTCGGCCTTGCCCAGTTGCCCGTCCAACCTTAAAGC